>JAEXNS010000083.1 GCA_023439605.1 Bacillota bacterium
TTATTAGATCATGTAACAAAAGAACAAAAGATATTTAGTAATTTTATAAAATTACTTTTTCTTTCCATTTGTTTCGCTTTATTTACAATAGTTCAAGTTAAATTTGACGCTGTTTCAAAATTAAATTTAAATGGAGTCTTAGCACAAATGCAGGTAGTAGTGTCTGTTTTTATGGTTTTATCTGTGAAAAAATGGGGTTATATTGTTGCTGCTTTTTTGAATATTATGTTATCTTTTGTTATTTTATTCCGTTTCGTACTTAATGATATGGGGTTTGCTTTGCCAGGAGTATTTGTTCCAATATGTACAATTATAACTATATCAATAATATCAAATGTTGGCAGAAAATTGAATGATAGAATGTTTGAAATAAATAAACAAAAAGAAAAGCTTTCTCACATAAACGAGGAGTTGGCAAAAACACATAATGAGTTAGAAAAACAAAATAGACAACTTCAAGAATATAACAAAAAAATGCATGAAAATGAGGAGAAATTAAGAAAACTTGCTTATTTTGATGTATTGACTGAATTGCCAAATAGAAAAATGATTATAAATAAACTAGAAACATTACTTAACTCTTATGAGTACAAATATAAAAAAATTGCAGTGGTATTTATAGACCTTGATAATTTTAAAAAAGTGAATGATTCTATGGGACATCATGTGGGAGATGAATTACTTCAAGTTGTATCTTCAAAATTAAAGGGGAGTTTACATCAACATGATATGTTAGGAAGATTGGGTGGTGACGAGTTTGCCGTAATTATAGAAACTCAATTTGATGGTGATGGACTTTTCGAATATATTGACAATTTTAGAAAATCACTTATTGATAAGATAATAATAGGCACAAATGAAATAGACATAAGAGCAAGTTTTGGTGTCGCTGTATATCCAAAAGATGGTGAAAACTCTCAAGATTTATTGAAAAGTGCAGATACAGCTATGTATAAAGCAAAAGAACTTGGCAAAAATAGTGTTCAATTCTTTGACAAAGAAATGAAAGAAGAAATTTTAAGAAAAATAAAATTTGAAAATAACTTTATTAAATCAATATATAATCAAGAGTTTTATTTTGTATATCAACCACAGTATATAGTGGAGTCAAATAGAATAAGAGGGTTTGAACTACTTGCAAGGTGGAAAATGCAGAGTGGAGAAATAGTAGGACCAGATGTTTTTATTCCAATTGCAGAAGAAACAGGGCTAATTTTAAAATTGGGTGATTGGATATTAAATCAAGCTTGTGTAAAATTAAGGGAAATGCAAAATAAATATGATGTAGATTTAGTTATTTCAATAAATATTTCTTCAATACAATTTTTTGCTTTAAACTTTATTGAATCAGTAAAAAATGCTCTTAAAAGAAACTGTATTGAGGGTAAATATATAGAGTTTGAATTGACAGAAGAGATTTTTGCAAAACCGATTAATGAAATAGAAGTTATAATGTCGGAAATAAAAAAATTAGGAATAAAAATATGTATTGACAATTTTGGTGCAGGACGTTCTTCTTTAAAATACCTAAAATCATTACCGATAAATACAATAAAGATCGATAAATCATATGTAAAGGATATAGAAAAAGAAGAGGATATTATAGGGGATTTGATTTCTATAATACATAAATTTAATATACTTGTTATAGCAGAAGGCGTTGAAACAACAGCACAACTTGATTATTTAAAGGAGCAGTACTGTGATTTTATACAGGGTTTTTTACTTGGAACTCCTTTGAAAGAAGTAGAATTCAAAGAACTTATTTATAAGTTAAACAAAAAATAAAAAAATTCGTTACTATTCAGCCATATGTATAGGGCAGGGTAAAAAAGTTAAAGTTTTACTCAATTTTTTTCAAAAAATCGTAGGTTTCCAAAGGGCAACGCCCTTGGTCGCTTTCTGCAGAAAGCGAAACCTTTATGCTTTAAGAGCTTTTTTGCTTCTTTTTGCGATAGAAAAAGAAGCGGAGTTTGAGGCAGAGCCTCATAAATTGCCTCTGCAATTTGTTTAAGTTGACAACATTGGGAGATCAGAAATCCCAATCGACTCCGCAGAGTCGAAACCCTTGCAAAACCGTAAACTTTACCTTTAACAGCTGAATAGTAACAAAAATTTTAATACAAGGACTTATTATCCATACTTGTGTAGTTTTTAAATAATTCTAAACATGATTCTCTATTAAATTCGTTGATATTTAATTCCTTTTTTTGTATTTGTTCATAAAATAAATTATCTCTAAAACCTATATTTTCAGTGTCTAGTTTATTGCAACCATAGTATACCTTTTTGATTCCAGACCAAAGTATAGCACCTAAACACATAGGACATGGTTCCGCTGTTGTATAAAGTATGCAATCAGATAAGTCTATGGTACTTAAGAATTTACAGGCATCTCTAATAGCTACAATTTCACCATGCTGGGTTGGATCGGTTTCTTTTATAACACAATTATGGCCACGGCCTACTATTCTGTTGTTTTTTACAATAACAGAACCAAATGGTCCTCCATGATTTGATGTAATTCCTAGATAAGCTTCTTTTATAGCAGCTTTCATAAAAAGGTTGTGCATACGTTAAAACTCCTTTAAAAAAATTATAGATAAACCGATTATACATTATATAGACAAAAATATTAAATTTGCTACTATTCAGCCATATGTATAGGACTGAAATATTTTACCGAAGGTACAGGGAGATCAGAAAGCTCGGTCGACTCCGCAGAGTCGAAACTCCTGTCAAATCGCAAATTTTATCTTTTGGCTGAATAGTGACTTAAATGTTAGTTTTAGTGTAACATATAAAAAAACAAAAATCAAATAAATATTAAAGAAGGTGAGTTTTGTGAAATTAAAATATAAAATATTTTCTATGTCAGTTTTATCTGTTTTGATATTGATCATTTTTACATTTGCAATTTTTAAACTCACTATATTTGAACATATAAAAGAATATAATATAAAACTAGTAGAAAATAATTACGAAAAAATAGATGTTTTAATGGGTTACGAAAAAACAAATCTTAAAACATCACTTTCAAATAACGGTTCATTTTATAACCCTGATTTAAAATTTGATAAATCCACAACTGAAATGATAAATTTCAACAATGAAATCTTAAAATACAATCAAATTAATATGTTGATAATATTAGATGATAAAGGAGAAATTTTTGATTATATAGATATTAATCTTACAAAAAAACAGTTGGAAAGTATTTTTGTAAATTTTAAGGAAAATGATAATTATTATAGTGAAAATTACGAAAATTTCCAAATTATTTCAGGGTTAACATTGATTGATGATAACTTATATATGGTAGGTGTTTTACCTTTAAACAAAAATTACTCAGAATTAAAAACTGAAAATAGATATGCAGTTTTATTTTTAAAACTTTTAAATAATGAAACTATTGAAAAAATGGAGTCTATTTTAGATGGTAAAATAGTTGTTGAAACTGCAAAAGATGATAGTAGAAGTATTTCTATAGAAAAAAACGACCTTTCAACAATATATTCAAGTAAAAATTATTTAGACATAAAAGGTGAGCTTAGTATAAGTATTAAGTTGTATATAGAAAACGAGGAAACTGCACATTTCGATGAGGAAGTAAATGTTTTTATAGTTAATTTTATGGTTTTGATTTTTATTATTTTAGTTATTGATTATTTTATTTTAAAGTCTATTATTTTTAAGAGAATGGATAAAATAAATAAATTTATTGATGAAGTTACTTTAAAGAAAAATTCAGAACTGCAAATAAATATAAATGGAAATGACGAAATAAATTTACTGGCAAATTCATTAAACAATATGCTTTATGAAATTACTCAAAAAAACAAAGAACTTAAGGAAACAGAAGAAAGATATAATCTTATGATAGAGGCTACAAGTGATGGATATCTCGATATTAACATCGAAAATGGTGAGATATATTTAAGTCAAGAATGTATAAGAATGCTTGAATATCAAGGACATCAAAGCGATATGTATCATTACATGCTCAGTATAATACATAAAGACTACAAAGAATTAATTCACATGAAATTTATGGAAATAATAAATGGCAAAATAGATTACTTTGAAGAGGAATACAAAGTTGTTTTAAAAAATGAAACAAAATGGATTTTGCATAAGTGTAAGATTATATTGAAAGATTCTGAAAACAGGGCATTAAGATTTGTAAATGTTTTGTCAGATATCACTTTAAGAAAGAAAAACGAAGAAAAACTCATATTTTTACGTTATTCAGATTCATTAACTGGATTAAAAAATAGGGTTGCTATGGAAAATATTTTTGAAAATGTTGATTTAACCACGCAAAATGAATACTCATATCATATAGTGGTTTGTGATATAAATGGTTTAAAATTAACAAATAATGCTTTTGGTTATAAAGAGGGCGATAAATTAATAAAAAACATCACTAGAATTATTGTATCAAACTGTGAAACGGATGACATAGTTTCAAGATGGGCTGGAGATGAATTTGTAATACTTATTAAAAATAAGGCTAGTGTATATGTGACAAAATTAATGAAAAAGATTAATAATGATATCAATAATATAACTGATTATCATTTTAAAATTTCTTTAGCTATAGGTAAAGCTTCACTACAAATTGATAAGGTTAAAGATTTAAATTCACTTATGAATTTGGCGGAAAAAAGGATGGTTAGAAATAAACTGATAGATAGTCAAAGTTCTAGAAGTGAAGCTATTAACTCTTTAGTAAGTACTCTTCATGAAAAAAGCAGTGAAACAGAAGAACATACAAAAAGAATTAAACAATTAAGTACTTTAATTGGTGAAAAACTGGGTTTACCTCATGAAAAAATTGATGAACTTAAATTATTATCTTTACTTCATGATATAGGAAAAATAGGAATACCAGAAACTATTTTAGAAAAGCCAGGTAAGCTTACAGAAGAAGAATGGACTATAATGAAGACACATACAGAAATAGGCTATAGGATTGCAAAGTCAAGTGAGGCTTTAGAGCATATAGCAGATGAAATACTTTCACACCATGAAAAGTATGATGGAACAGGATATCCAAATGGATTGAAAGAAGACAAGATACCATATTTGTCAAGGATAATAAATGTTGTTGATTCTTTTGACGTAATGACACATCCAAGGGTTTATAAAGAAGCAAGAAGCTTAGAATACGCTATTTCAGAACTTAAAAGGTGTTCTGGAACCCAATTTGATCCTAAAATCGTAGAAGCTTTTTTGGAAATTATTGAAAATTCAGATATGACAGAATATTTATAAAAAAGTGGCTGCATTATTGCAGCCACTTTTTATATAATAATATGAAATAGGATTGTTGAAATAATTTCAAACCTTTATGTTCATGTTTTATAGCTTTTGAAGCCTAGATTTTAAAAAAAATCTAGTTACTATTCATCCATATGTATAGGGTAGAGATATTTTACCGAAGGTCCAGGGCGACCGGAAAGCCTGGTCGACTCCGCAGAGTCGAAACCCTTGCAAAACCGTAAACTTTACTTTTAATGGCTGAATAGTGACCTTTTTATAGATATTTTTAAGTTAAAGAAAATTAATTTAAAACACTGTATTCATCCATATGTATAGGGTAGAGATATTTTACCGAAGGTCCAGGGCGACCGGAAAGCCTGGTCGACTCCGCAGAGTCGAAACCCTGTAAAACCGTAACCTTTACCTTAAGAGGCTAAATAGCAACAAAATCTAATCAATTTTTAAAGGTTTTATCAATTTTTTAAATTTATTTCAGTATTATTTCATAATAAATTATTTTTTAAAATATTTTTGCTGGTTTCTAAATCTGAATCAGTGTTTATTTTAATCATTATATCTAAATATTTTTCAAGATTTTCTTCTGAAAAATCTTTTTCATCTGCAAGATATCTTCTACAAACCTCAGAAAAGTTTGGTGATTTTTGTTGACTTTCTCTATGGATACACCTTTCAAGTCTTTTCTTATCATCTATTTCAAGATAAACTAACTTAATATTTTCTTTTCCATACCATTTTATAATTTTATCTAAAGCCTCTAGAGTTGTTATGAGAATGTAGTTTTCTTGAAAATTGGGATTGAAATCAACAGTGAAATAACTCCATTTTCCATGAACTGTTTCATAGGTTCTTTTTTCTATAATTTTATTTTGATTTTCTAAACTTATCAACTTATCTTCGTTTACAAAATAATATTGAATTCCATCTGTTTCGTTTTTCCTTTTTGGTCTTGTGGTGTATGTAATAACAGGAATTATATCAATAGCAATGTCGTTTAAAATACTATCAAGGAGAGTATCTTTACCAGTGCCACTTTTTCCTGTTATGCAATATATTTTCCCCAAATTTAACACTCCATAATTAATTTATTTCTATAACTCCGTTTATTTTGACATACTTGTTTTGGCCAGTAACAACTCTAAAAATGACTTCATTTGGTCCTTCAAGATTTTTTAAAGCCATAGAGCAATAATCTTTGTCACTAAAAATACTATGCTCGATTAAATTTGAGCTTTGACACACTCGGTTCAAGTACATATCCACATATCCACCATTTGATGATACAAGTTCATAAGAAAATCCAACAATATCTGCCTCAGTATTTAGTATATAATCAGTTTGAACATTTGTAAGTTGTGTAAAATCCGTATATTTGAAATTATCATACTTAATAACATCAGGTCTTAGAACATTGTTCAAATCAATAGCCTTAATTTCTTTTTTATTTGTTACATTTTCATCAATTATCTTTTTAACACTTTCAAAAAATAAATTATAGCCGATATTATTAAAGAAGGTTTCGGAAATTTTTAAAGTATTTATATCTATATTTGCCGTTTTATATGTATTTATCAAGTCAATATAATTTAATTTATAGAAGTTTGATATTTCAATAATGGCATTTGTATATGCGTCATATTCAGGGGCATAATATACTATAGGTATTATTTCGATTTTATGATTTTTCTTTTTTAAATTTCTTATTATTGCTTCATAGTTGTTGTAAAAATCATTTATATCATAGTTCAAATCATTATAGTAAAAACTTATAAATGCTATGTCACATGAAGAAAGATCATTCATCATTACTTTATAATATCCGCCAAAAGATACTCCACCACTTGTTGAAAGGTTTGTGAAATTTACATTTGATCCGTATTTTTGCTTTATATCATTAGAAAGAAGATTATACCATTTTTCGTTTTCAGCCACACCTTCACTAAATCCAGTGCTGTCACCAATTATAGCTACATTTATATCAGATTTCTTTTCTAATTTACTATATACATTTGTAAAAGTAGCTGGTCATCCAGCATTTGAAGTAATAGCTTCAGTTTCTGCTGATGTTACTGATTCTGTTTGTTCTTCAAAATTTATTTTTTCAGTAACTACAGAAGTTACTTCAGTTTCTCTTGTTTTTTCGGTAACGTCAACTGGTTTTTTTTCAGGATTACTATTATACTCGTTGTGAAGTTTTTCAAGTTCTTTTTTTGTGGACGTATATTCTTTTTGATAATCAATGAAAGATATTGTAACAACGATAACAATTAATATACTTGATATTATTGCTATATATTTATGTAACTTTTCTTTTTTAACTGTTTTCTTTTCTAACATATTAAACATCCTTATTTAAAGTTTTGTTATGTTCAAACTAAGTGAATAAACACATTTATTATATTATACGATTTCTGTTTTTAATTGTCAAGAAAAATGTCAAAATCAAGGTTAACTATGTTGCTTAAAAGGTTACTATTCAGTCACTAAAGGTAAAGTTGATGGTTTCGCAAGGGTTTCGACTCTGCGGAGTCGACCGGGCTTTCCGGTCGCCCTGGACCTTCGGTAAAATATCTCTGCCTTACATATGGCTGAATAGTGACCTTAAAAGTTATGCTATATATCTTTGTGGTTGGATAGTAACACTATGTTATGTAAATAATATAATTTTTATATTATTTTAAAATATATATTCTATGAAAAACAATTTATTTGTTAAAAAAGATTGAAAAGAATAATTAATAGTAATATAATTATATTAAAGAATAAAATCATAGTTTTAAATTTTAAGTAAAGGAGGGACAACATGAATCAAAATAAAAATATTGCAGTTTTAGTTTCTAGTATAGATGAAAAATATCAAAATTTAATTATAAAAGGAATACGTGATTATGCTAAAAAAATAAATTATAACGTAAGTGTTTTTATTGCATTTGGAGGAATGATTGATTCAAAGGAATATGACATTGGTGAATATAATATATACAACTTAATAGATACTGATAAATTTGATGGTGCTATACTTTTGACAAATACAGTATCTTCTGCGGGAATAGTTGCATCTATAATACGGAAATTGAAAGCAAAAAACATACCCATAGTTAGTATAGATAATGATTTTGAAGATATGTATTATATAGGCATAGACAACTATAAAGGCATGGAGTTGATTTTAGAGCATTTTATTCAAGTACATAAAAAAACAAGAATAAATTACATTTCAGGAGCATATGAAAATTCTGAAAGCATGGAAAGATATTCTGCATATAAACATGTTTTAGCAAAGTATGATATACCAGTAGAAGAAGAAAGGGTATATATAGGTAGTTTTAATTCACGTGATGGAAGCAATGCTGTAAAAAAATTTTTGGATTCAGGTTTACCAGAACCAGAAGTAATAGTTGCAGCAAATGACACAATGGCATTGGCAGCAATTATAGAGCTGGAGAACAAGGGAAAAAGAGTACCAGAAGATATTTTGGTATCTGGTTTTGACAATATTTATGAAGCTAAAAATTATTCACCAAGCATAACATCCGTAAAAAGACCATTATATAAATCTGGATTTATTGCATGTCAAAAAATATATAATCATATTGAAAATAAAAATCCACAAAGAGTCGAAATGCTAGATATTTCAGCAGTTTTTTTAGAAAGTTGCGGATGCAGTAAAAATAAACTTTCTATTGACGATGTAAAAACCTACAAAAAAATAAATTCAAGACTTATTGAAAATTATGAAATGGCTATTCCATTTCTTGCAGATATGAATGCTGAACTAACGGCTTGTTCGGATATAAATGCATTTTTAACAACATTGAAAAAATACGTTTTAGATATACATTGTGATAAATTTTATCTTTGTTTATGCGATAATTGGATGGGAGATATAGACAACGGGAGTCTAATTAACAACAATTATTTGAAAAATGGTTATACAGAAAAAATGTACATGCCTATTGTATTTGAAAACAATAAATTTCATAAGACTTGTAGTTTTAAATCAAAAGATGTTTTGCCAGATTTGTTTAAGCTAGAAAATGATAAGAGTAACATTTATTACTTTTCTCCAATTCATCATAATGATAGATGTTTTGGATACTTAGTTATATGTGGTAGTAATTTCCCTCTTTCAAACCCATTATACAACTCTTTGGTTATGGGTATAGGTAATGGACTAGAGCATATAAGAAAAATGACTTGTTTAAATAATTTAGTTCAAGAACTGGATATGCTATCTATCTTCGATCCTTTGACGAATATTTACAACAGAAATGGTTTTATGAGATTTGCAAGAAATATATTGCACAAAGGAGAAAAACATAAGCCAGTTGTACTTATGTTTATAGACATGGATGGCTTAAAGTATATAAATGATACCTATGGGCACCAAGAAGGAGATATAGCTATTGTAACTTTGGCAAACACACTTAAGGAAGTCTGTGTAAATGGTGAGGTTTTTTCTAGATATGGTGGAGATGAGTTTATTATACTTGCACAAAATCATAAAAAAATAGATGCTGAAAAATTAAAAGGTAAGATAGAAGACAGTTTGTTAAAATATAATTTTTCTTCAAATAAAGAATATAATGTAGAGGCTAGTATTGGTTATTTTATTACATCTTTTAAAGAAGATACATCTATATATGATTTGATTAGTTTAGCAGATAAAAAAATGTATGAAAACAAAAAAATTAAACATCAAGAAAAGACGATAACTTAATAGTTATCGTCTTTTCTTGATTATGGATTTAATTTTTTTATAACACTATATATCTCTTCCCAGCTATTACACCTGAATTTTGTTTTATTATCCGCTTCAAAACATTCATTCCAAGGATATGCATAACATATTTTTATATAGTCAGCTGTGATTAAGTTTCCGTGATGGTCTTTTAAATCAGAAAGGTTTTTATGATAGTCGTCTATAAGTAAATCTATCTTTAAAAATTGTTTATTTTTTATACAAATTAAATTGTGTCTTAAATCTATTTCAGGGAAATTTCTTTGCAACCATCCTTCTTTTTTGAAAAAATTTCTAGGTTCGGTTGCAGTAACTATTAGTATTCGATGTCCATCTTCAATAAGCTTTTTTATATATAATTGACTTTCATGAGATACAGTTATGTTTTTCCATACCTTTTTATCTAAAAAATAATCTTTGATTTTATCTTTATAATCAGGAATAACAAAATCATCTATTCTATATCTTTTTATATCGGATAATATCAAGTTATCGTTTGCATCAACGTTATATAGTTTTATTAGTTCTTCAGTTAAGTTATTTAGTACATTATCGCAGTCTACTCCAATAATCATTATAATTACTTCCTTTTAAATTAAGATTTTAAAATATATCTTTATTATACTATAAAAATTGCAAATTTGTAAAGAGTTAATAATATGTATTTTATTAACAAAATAAAGGCATTTTGATTTTATATCAAAATGCCTTTAAATTTTATAGGAGTAAAATAGATTTCAAAATTATTTTCCTAATTTAACATTATCGCCTAAAATTGCTTGTTTAAGTATTGCAGCGTCTGATATTTCAACTACACCATCTCCAGAAACATCTGCTAGCTTTAGTTGAGTGCTATTTAATTCTATTTCTCTAACTAAGTATTGGCAAATTAAAAGCAAGTCTGCATTATCTATTTTTTCGTCACCGTTTAAATCACCATATTTTTCAGTTGTAACAGAACTATCAGAAACTAGTTTTAAAATACCATAATCAGATGTACTTGTCCAGCCTGCACCAGTTAAGTCATTCCAATTACTCATATCAACTCTAGTACCTGATTCATCTGCATCATTTACTTGAACATCGAAACCAAGAATTTGGTTGTCACTGAAGGCTCCAGTTGTATTTGGAATAGCAAACTCAACCAAGTATCTTATAGAACCTGTAGGTAAAATAGTTACTGCAGATTTATAACTGTCAATTGTTTTGTTTGAGCTTGTGGATTTTCCGTTTTCATAATTTGTTCTGAATTGTCCATCGTCGGATTGATAAAAAGCAGTTTTAGCGTTGTTTTCATCA
>JAEXNS010000095.1 GCA_023439605.1 Bacillota bacterium
ATTAAATATAGTAGGTATAGATGGATATCAAAGATTGCATGAACTAGAAAAAGGGTATATTGGAGAAGAAATAACTTTTAAGGGTCTTCCTTCACCTAAAGGTATAGGTTCAGCTATTGCATATCAAGTTTCTCTTGCTATTTCTGATAAATCAAAAAACAAAGAGGGTGCATGGGAATTTGTAAAAGAATTTTTAAAAGAAGATTTTCAGAATAAAATAGTTGAAAGTGGATGGGAACTTCCTCTAAAGAAATCATCTTTAGAGAAACTAGCGGAAAATACAAAAAATCCACCAAAAGATCAGCAAAACTCAAGGATACAACCAACTGTTTTTATTGGAGAGGAAATGAAGGAAATAGGATTTATAGATGATGCTGGTATTGAAAAAGTTAATAAACTAATAACATCAATAGATTCAGCGGTAAACTATGATGCAAATATAAGTAAGATAATAGAAGAAGAAATGGAAGTATTCTATAAAGGCGATAAAACTGCACAGGAAGTGGCTAAGTTAATACAAAATAGAGTAAATACCTATATAAATGAAATAAAATAAATTAAGACAACCCCCAAAACTGTTAGAAAATATAAACATAATAATTTTTGTTTTTATGTATAAATTTATAAAGTTACAGTTTTGGGGGTTGATATATAGAAAGAGGAGTAAAATGATTAAAAAAATAATAAGTATAGCTTTATCTTGTACAATGATTTTTTCTACAATATCATGTAATAAAAAGCAAGATATAAAAGATGAAAAATTTAATATGAGTAAAATAGAAAACTATTTTATAGCGGAAAAAATGGAGCAAAGTAGTGCATTATCTTATGTAAGCAAAAGTGGTGTGGCTAACGGAAAAACATATCTTATAGGACAAAATATGGATGCTGGCGGTGGAACTTCAGAAACTATTTGTTTTATGAATAAGTCTACAGGTGAGGTTACTCAATTAGAACTTCCAGAAGAAATTCAAAATTCTTATGGTGCACGATTTATAAAAGATAAAATATATGTAACTGCATCTAATAGTGATTGGACAGAAACTTCTTTATATGAATTAAATAAAGACGGAAGTGTAAGTAGATCCATAAAGTTTGAAGGTCAAAGTGGGGGAGTTGGTGACTATTTTGTAAAAGAAAATGGTGAGATAGTTGCTTTATACATGGATTATTCATCTATGACTGTAAAAACTTCAATAAAAGTTTATGATGCAGCTGGTGCCGAAATCAAGTCAACCCCTATTGAAGAAATTATTCCTGATTATAAAGCAACTATGAACTCATTTTTCCAAAATATAAAAGTAGATAAAAACGGAGATGTTTACTTGCTAGAAGTAATGTACTCTATGAATGAAAAAGATGTTCCTTCATCTCAAATTTATGTGTTAGGTTCAGATTTAGCCTATAAAGATACAATAAAAGATATTACAGTAAATTCAATAAGCAGTATTCAAATGGGTAATGATAATAATATGTTTTTAATAGCAAATGATTTTACATCTGAATCACCGCTATTAATGATTGATGAAATAGATTTAGCTACGAAAACTATAAAAGGTCAATACGAAATAGAAAATATGGAAATTGTTTATGAGGGTGATAGTACATATGATTGTTACTATTACAAAGAAAACGCTATTTATGGATATAATTTTGCAAGCGGAGAAGAAACTAAAATACAGGATTTGGTTATAGAAAGCGAAAATTCAATGGATAATTTTAATAGACCTACAACTGTATCAGTAAACGGAGATGAAATTTTTTACACTGCATATTTAGAAGCATTTTCAAACAATGAGGTTTGTGTTATTATGAATGAAGATGGCTTTGAAGAAGCAATTTTGCCTATAACTCCTCAAAATGGTGGATATATAAACCAATACAGTATTAACGAAGATGGAACTATTTCATTTGTGGAAAATACATATGTAAATGAAAATGAACAAAATATTTATATTCATACCATGGACATGTCAGGTGCTATTACTTCAACTTTAGATTTAAAAGTACTAAATTTTTCCAACAATACGTATTTAAGTTCATTTGTAAAAGATAAGGATGGAAACTTTATCTTATCAACAGATACTTATGACGAGACATCATCTAAATCAAAAATAATGATATATAGCTTAGATTCTAAAGGCGATTTGTTGTTTGAAATAGAGGCTGAAGATATATTATCTATAACAAATATTATAAAAATGAAAAACAATGATATAATTCTTTCATATTATGGAGAAAAGGGAAGAGGTTTTTCTAAACTAAACACTGAAAGCAAATCATTAGATAAAGATTATAAAATTGAAGGTTTAGAAGGAAAAAATTACAACGAAATATCTAACGGAAATGATGAATACGAGTTTTTTGTAACAGAGGGTGTTTCTGTATTTGGTTATGATTCTAAAAAGAAAGAACTTGTAGAAATAATTAACTTCATAGATTCTGATATAGAAGGAAGTGTTCAAAGTCCTTTACCTTTAAGCAAAGATAAAATAATGTGTCAAATATACAATGAAGACTCTGGGAAAATGGGTATGCCTGAAAATACTAATTACATACTAAAAAGAGCCGATGCTGAAACCTTGAAAAAGGTACAGGAAAAGAAAATCTTAACAGCAGCTGGAAATGATGTAATATATAATTTATCATCTCAAGTTGTAAAATTTAATAAATCAAATGATAAGTTTAGAGTTAAGGTAATAGACTATTCAAAATTTAATACAGAAGATGATTATAACGCTGGAAGTAGAGAATTAAATAATGACCTTTTAAAAGGTAATGTTCCAGATATTTTACTACTTAATACAAATATGAATGCTGATACATATATAGGAAAAAATTTACTATCAGATATGAACACATTTTTCAGTTCGGATAAGGATATAAAAAAAGAAGATTATTTAGAAAACATCTTAAATATTTTTGAATCTGATGGGAAACTATATCAAATAACACCGACTTTCGGAATTAGGACTATGGTAGGAAAAACTTCTGAAATAGGAGAAAAACAAGGATGGAATTTTTCGGAGTTTATGGCGTTTGTAGAAAAAAATAAGGATAAAGAGGTTCTAAATATAAAAGATAGAAAAGAATTATTAAACAGTTTCTTAAGCATGACCATTGGTGAATATGTAAACTACAAAGAAGGAAAATGCAATTTTGAAAATGAAGATTTTATAAAACTAATGGAATTTGTAAAGGAATATGGTAAAGATCAGGAAGACATAGATATTGAAGCAAAAGATAGTTACCCTATGAACGAATACAATGCATTATTAAACATAGAAAGTATAGATGGATATCAAAGATTGCATGAACTAGAAAAAGGATATATTGGAGAAGAAGTAACTTTTAAAGGACTTCCTTCACCTAAAGGTATAGGTTCAGCTATTGGATATCAAGTTTCTCTTGCTATTTCTGATAAATCAAAAAACAAAGAGGGAGCATGGGAATTTGTAAAAGTATTTTTAAAAGAAGATTTCCAAGATAAAATATCTAATACTGGATGGGAACTTCCTCTTAAGAAATCATCTTTAGAGAAACTAGCGGAAAATACAAAAAATCCACCAAAAGATCA
>JAEXNS010000116.1 GCA_023439605.1 Bacillota bacterium
GTTTTACCGAAGGTCCAGGGCGAACGGAAAGCCCGGTCGACTCCGCAGAGTCGAAACCCTTGCAAAACCGTAAACTTTGCCTTTAGAGGCTGAACAGTAACTGTTTTTCTTCCTTTATATTTTATAAAGATAGAAGGAATTGCTATGAATAAAAAATTTGTTTATGCCGATAACGCTGCTACAACAAAAGTATCTTCAAGTGTTTTAGATGCAATGATGCCTTATTTAACAGAGCATTACGGAAACGCTTCAAGTATATATTCTATAGGACGTAACGCAAAAAAAGCAGTAGAATTGTCTCGTGAAAAGATCTCCAAATGTCTTGGCTGTGAGCCTAGTGAATTGTACTTTACAAGTGGAGGTTCCGAAGCAGACAATTGGGCAATAAAAAGTGTTTGTGAAAAATTTTTTAAAAAAGGGAAAAATCACATTATCACTTCTGTTTTTGAACATCATGCAGTATTGCATACTTGTCAATCACTTGAAAAACAAGGTTTTGAAGTCACATATTTACCTATCGATAAAAACGGAATGGTAAATCCTAAAGACGTAAAAAATTCAATAAAAGAAACTACTGCACTTGTTTCTATTATGTATGCTAACAATGAAATAGGTACTATTCAGCCTATAGATGAAATAGGATCTATATGCAAAGAATCGGGTGTTTTATTCCATACAGATGCAGTTCAAGCTTTTGGAAACGTTAATATAGATGTAAAAAAGCAAAATATAGATTTACTTTCTTTATCAGGGCATAAAATCCATGCACAAAAAGGAATTGGTGCATTATATATAAAAAGAGGACTTGTGTTGCCAAATCTAATTCATGGAGGCGGTCAAGAAAGAAATAAACGCGCCGGTACTGAAAACGTACCCGCTATAGTAGGTTTTTCAGTTGCTGCTGAAGAAGCAGTTAAAAATATAGAAGCTAAAGTTGAATATATTACAAAGCTAAGAAATAGGTTAATCGATGGAATTTTAACTTTACCTAAAACAAGATTAAATGGTGATAAAGAAAGTAGACTTTGTGGAAACTGTAATATTTCTATAGAGGGCATAGAAGGAGAAAGCTTGCTTTTAATGTTAGATATGAATGGCGTATGTGCTTCTAGTGGCTCCGCTTGTACATCTGGCTCACTTGACCCTTCACATGTTTTGCTCGCACTAGGACTTAAACATGAAATTGCACATGGTTCTTTAAGACTATCAATAAATGAAGAAAACACCGAGGAAGACATAAATTACATATTGGAAGTTCTTCCACCTATAGTAGAAAGACTTCGAGCTATGTCTCCCCTATGGGAAAAAATAATTGCTGAAAGCAAGTAGAAAGGATGACGTATAATGTTATATAGTGAAAAAGTATTGGACCATTTTTCAAACCCTAGAAATGTTGGTGAAATAGAAGACGCAAATGGAGTTGGAGAAGTCGGAAACGCAAAATGTGGAGATATAATGAAAATGTATCTAAAAATAGATTCTGGTATTATATCTGATGTTAAATTTAAAACTTTTGGCTGTGGTGCAGCCGTAGCTACTTCTTCTATTGCAACTGAATTAATCAAAGGAAAAACAATAGAGGAGGCTTTAAAGCTTACAAACAAAGCCGTTGTAGAGGCTCTTGATGGACTCCCTGCTGTGAAAGTACACTGCTCCGTTTTAGCCGAACAAGCTATAAAATCTGCAATAGGTGACTATTACAAAAGACAAGGCATAGATCCAGAACCTATAGTTGGTAAAATAAACGATTGTGAAGCCTGTCATTTACATTAAAAATCTAACGTACCCGAAATAATCGGGTACGTTTTTTGATTTATAAATTTTAGGTTTCCAAAGGGCAACGCCCTTTGCCGCTTTCCGTAGAAAGCGAAATCCTTATGCTTTAAGAGCTTTTAGGGTAGCGAACGAAGTGAAGCGTAGGGATTTTGCGATAGAAAATCCCTACGCCTGCAAAGCAGGTTAAAAAGAAAGAGTATCGACTCTGCGGAGTCGACCGGGCTTTCCGGTCGCCCTGAAACTTCGGTAAACATATCTATGCCCTATACATATGGCTGAACATAAACCAATTTTTATGTTTTTAAATATTTTTATGTAAAATAACTATTGATTTTTAAGAAATATATGGTATAATTAATATGTTATACTATTTTATTTTAAGGAGTTTATTTTATGAAGATTTTCAAAAAAAGTGTATCTATATTTTTAATTGCATTTATGTTATTTTCCTTTTTTACTTTAATACCTATCGAAAAATCATTTGCCGAGTCTTTTAACTTAAGTGTTATTTTAGATACTTCTAAAAAACCTAGTGCTTATTGTATGACTCATGGAGGTTCTCCAATAACCTCTAGTTATTCAACAAGTAATTATTTTTGCATTGACAAAAGTCATGATGGAAACGTTTCTTTTATGACTTATCAAAATAACCCTGTGTACTGCATAGGTACACATCATCAGCTTATACCTCAAAACGATGTTTCTGTAAATTCAGAGACGGACAAATCTCTTGATTCAAAATATGCTAGACTATATTCAGCTGCAATTACGGGGTTTAGCGACGCAACTACAACCTACAGTAAACTTAATGATGTTGATTTTTATTATGTAACCCAATGTGCAATACGTGCCATTTTGTACGATATTCCTTATCAAGCACTTGCGTTTTATAATATTGATGGTACAATAAACAAAGCTATGACAGAAGAATTTATAAATATAATGATTAAAAGTAAAACAGCCTTAACAAATTCGCCTCAAATATCTATAAACGAAAATGTAAATAAAGAAATAGTTTCCATAGCGAACAATTTTTATTATAAAATCGGTCCATATTAAGCAAGACCAACTTTGGGACAATTTGAAACATATTCTGTTTTGATAAACGGAAACGAAAATTCATTTGCATCAAAAAATCCATCTTTATCTACAATAGAAAAAGAAACTTTATTTAATTATAATGAATCTTTTTACGTTTACACTCCGGCAAATACAAATACATCTTTAAACGTAGAAATATCATCAAATACTTTTCATAAAATTTATACCCCTACAGTTTTATTGGCAGAAGACACCACTTATCAAAATGTCTTTTATATAAATTACTCCCCAACTACATCAAATGTAAAAACCAATTTTAATATTTCTTCGGAAGTTGCATTAGGAAGTTTAACTATAAATAAAACTTTACTTACAAAAGACGGAATAATTAATGCCGAAGATTTATATAGACAAATTGATTTTACTATCCAAAATATTGATAGCCTATATTTAAACTCCACTAACCTAAATGGAAATTACTCTTTTTCATCTTTTTCAAACTCATCCACTATTTATAATTTAAATGAAAAAGGTTCTGTTTCTATAAATAATATTCCTATTGGTAATTATTTCATTTCAGAAATTCAAGGTGCAAATGGATTTTCTTTCGACAGTAATCCTATCGAAATATATGTAACTCCAAATAATAATTCTCAAAAAGAAATTGTAAATAATCAAATCACTACTTCATTAAAAATAGTCAAAAACTATGACTCATATTTAACAAATGAACAGTTAATAAATAATCTCAATAAAAAAGTTACTTTTACTGTATTAAACTCAAAAAACGAACCTCTTATGTTCAATGGCGAGGATGGAGTTTATTCATTTTCTAAAAATGGACTAACAAATATTTTAACTTTAGACACTAATGGAGAAATAACTCTGTTTGATTTACCGATCATAGAAACTTATAAAGTAGTTGAAAATAGCACTATCAACGGTCTTTATTGTGCAAATAACAATCAATCCATTAACTTAGCTCTTGATAAAGAAAATGTATTGAATTTTACAAACAACCTTTACTTTGGAGCGTTAGAAGTAAATAAATTTTCAGAAGATACAAAGAGTGTTGAAAATATAACATTTAATCTAAAAGGAACTTCACTTGCTGGGGTAAGCATTGACTTAACTGCAACAACTGATAAAAATGGCAAGGCGTATTTCAGTAAACTTCCTATAGGAAATTATGAGATTTTTGAAATGGGCACTTCTGTAAATGATGCTTATTTAACAGCGGATAAACAAAGTGTTACAATAACAGCAAACTCCAATTCAAATATATCATTTTTCAACTATTTAAAAAAAGGTAATTTAAAATTAACTAAAAAAGATTTTTATACTTCAAAAACTTTATCTGGTTGTAAAATAAAGGTGTTCAAAGAAGATAAAACTATTATTTACGAAGGATTTACCGATGAAAATGGTGAAATAAAAATAAACGGCCTACCTATAGGTAAGTACACATATCAAGAATCTGAAGCTCCTAAAAATTACATCCTTGATGATACTATTTATAACTTTGAAATAAAAGAAAATGGAGAAGAAGTAAATATTATTTTTACCAATAAAAATATTACAAAAGTAAAAGAAGCAAACTCACCAAAAACATCTGATAATTCTTCTGTACTTTATATTTATATTTTATCCACTATTTCAATAATAGTAGCATCAACATCATATAAAAATAGAAAAGTTAATAAAAATTAAAAAAATGTAATTGACTTGATAAAAAATCGTGTTATAATAGTATAGTACGGTGTCTTTTGACACATTCTATACTATTAATTTATAATGGAGAGATTTATGTTAACGAATATAATGCATGAAGTTAATAGACGAAAAACTTTCGCTATAATTTCACACCCTGACGCAGGCAAAACAACATTAACAGAAAAACTATTGCTTTACGGTGGAGCTATAAGGCTTGCAGGTAGTGTAAAAGGCAGAAAAGCACAAAAGCACGCTTCTTCTGACTGGATGGAAATAGAAAAGCAAAGAGGTATTTCCGTTACTTCAAGTGTTATGAACTTTGACTATAACGGATATAGAATAAATATTTTAGATACCCCTGGGCACCAGGATTTTAGTGAGGACACTTACAGAACACTAATGGCCGCAGATAGTGCAGTTATGCTTATAGATGGTGCAAAAGGTGTTGAAGCACAAACTAAAAAGCTATTTCAAGTTTGTCGCATGAGAGGTATTCCTATTTTTACTTTTGTAAACAAACTTGACAGATATTGTAAATCGCCATTAGAACTTATGGAAGAAATAGAAACCACTTTAGGTATACGTTCTTGCCCTATAAACTGGCCTGTTGGATTAGATGGTAACTACATAGGAGTTTACAACAGAAAACTTTCACAAATAGAAATTTTTGAATCTAACACACATGGACAAAAAGCAGTAGAGTCATCTATAATTTCATTTAACGACCCAAATATTAAAAGCGTAATAGGCAATGATATATATGCAAAACTTTGCGAGGACATTGAACTTCTAGATATTGCAGGAGATTCTTTTGACATTGATAAAGTTTTAAAGGGTGAACTTACTCCTCTGTTTTTTGGAAGTGCAATGACGAACTTTGGCGTTCAACCTTTTCTTGAGGAATTTATTCAAATAGCACCTTCTCCTAAGGAAAGAACTCATAACACTGGTATTGTTGCTCCATATGACGAGGATTTTTCCGGTTTTGTTTTTAAAATTCAAGCAAATATGGACCCTGCACATAGAGATAGAATAGCCTTTATTCGAGTATGTTCTGGTAAGTTTGAAAAGGGTATGGATGTTAAGCATACACGTACCAAAAGAAATATTCGCCTAGCTCAATCTCAGCAATTTTTAGCCCAAGAACGTGAAGCTGTACAAGAAGCGTTTGCAGGAGATATTATTGGTGTTTTCGACTCTGGCAACTTTGCTATTGGCGATACAATTTGCAACGGAAAAAACAATTTTTATTTTGATGGTATTCCTATGTTTCCAGCAGAACATTTTGCTGTTGTATCTGCAAAGGATGCTTCAAAAAGAAAACAATTTATAAAGGGAATTCAACAATTATCTGAAGAAGGTGCAATTCAAGTTTTTAAATCTTCAGAAATAGGGTTAGAAACTTTAACTATAGGTGTTGCAGGGGTTCTTCAGTTTGAAGTGCTTGAATATAGAATGAAAAATGAATATAACGTTCAAGTTTCTATACAATCTTCACCATATACTTTGGCTAAATGGGTTATAGCCGATAAAATAGATAAGGATAATTTACGCTACGCTAGCAGTACAGCTGTAGTAGAAGATCAATATGGCAGAACTGTAGTTTTATTAAGAGATCAATGGTCTTTTAATAAAATTCAAGAAAAAAATCCTGATGCTCAATTTCTTGATATAGCACCTCCTATGAGTTGATTTTGTAAATAACTACATTAAAACCAAAACACCACCTTGTTAAAGGTGGTGTTTTGGTTTTAATGTAGGGTTTTTATGAAAATACTGCAATAATAAAATTATTGCGGAGGGGAAGCAAAATAATAAAATTTTTATAGTCTCTAACTTAAATAATTTATATAAAATAATAATTTAAACATACTTATGACTTATATTATATACTCTACTAAAATCAAAGTCAAGTAGCATATTTCACTTTGTATACTATAATAATTATTTAAATTTTATTATCATTTTTATAGTTAATATCTATATATTTAATTAATTATGATTTTTTTTAAAATTACAAAATATTTTGTTCTTCTTCATTTATTTCTTCCTTCCATAAAAAATATAGAGGCTTTCGCCTCTATATTTAATTATAACATATTTTTCAAGTTAAATCAATATGTTTTTCTATTTGGCATTAATTAAAACATATCGACCATGTTTGACCTTTAGAATTAAATCCAATACCTACTTCCTTATAATTTACATTTAATATATACTTTGTTCGGAAAGTATCAAGCATAACAAAACTATTGACTGCATCTATGTAATTAGAAAGACCTTTATTCCATAGTTGAGCTGGCTTAGATTTTGTAATCCCATATTCTTGATAAAGAGTTAAAAAAGAACTTCCATCTGGTCTTGATGCCCCATATGATTCGTTTAATTCAATTGCTCTTTGATTTGCAACAGCACATAATAAAGAGTTTAATTTTACTTCCTCTACATTATTTATTCTTCTTTGTTCATTTATCATACTCACCGCACCTTGAATATCCTGAGAGCTTAATCCCCATGAAGCAGTATCTATGGGTGTTGTTTGCACCGTTGTAGTCACAGGCGGTGCTGTTGTAACAACTGTAGTTGTAGTTTGCGGTTTTGTGGTAGTTGTAACCTGAGTAGTCGTTGTTATTTTTGTAGTTATAGGTGTTGTGGTTAATGGTGCTGTTACTTTTGTTGTAGTAGTTGTAGTTATATTATTTTTTATTAATTCATATTTTTTTTGTCTGCATAAATCCAAAACGTTTATAGTTCCATTGGTATTTAAATCATATTTATAATTATAATCATAGCCTTTTGTTAAAACAAACTTTTGAAAGTCCTTACAACTATTTTGACTGGATAATTCAGTATTTGCATTTAAAGTTAATGCAGAAATAAAAGTTGATAAAATAACAGATGTAGATAAAATAGTGATTATTTTCTTCTTCATAAAAATGCCCCTCCATATTTAATACTATTATATATTATACACAAAAACCTCTACAAAGTCAATGTTTTCAATAACTTTTAAACCTCAATTTAGTTTTTTTTATACTTATTGCTAAGATTAAAATAAAACCATGTGCTCACGCACATGGTTTTATTTTAATCATTTGAATTATAATATCTGTAAAATTCAAGTTTATCATGACAACGATCTAAGGCTTCTGATTCTGCAATAATACCCATTCTAACCATTCTAGCTAATTCTTGATCCAAGCAAACCATTCCAAACTGTCTACCTGTTTGAATAGCAGATTGAATTAAATGAACTTTATTGTCACGTATCATAGCCGAACACGCATCCGTAACGTTTAGAACTTCGAGTGCCGCTATACGTCCTGTACCATCTGCCTTTGGAATAAGAGTTTGAGAGATGATACCTACCAAAACGTTTGCTAACTGTGTTCTTATTTGTAC
>JAEXNS010000135.1 GCA_023439605.1 Bacillota bacterium
GGAACATCATTTGTATTTGTATAAATTCTCCATTGTGGATCATTTAAATCCACTGCTTCAGGATCGTTTATTAAATCCATATTTGCTTCCCATAAACTTTCTAAGGTACCAACATCACGCCAATATCCGTCAAAAGAATATGCAACTAAATTTTCATCATTGTTAAGCATAGAAGGTATAATATCTTTTCCGAAATCCTTTGAACCAGTATTTGCATTTTCATTTTCTATAAGATATTTTTTTAGTTTAGCCCAAGTAAAGACATATATACCCATAGACGCCAATGTTGATTCTGGATTTTTAGGCTTTTCAACAAAGTTAACTACTTTTTTATTTTCGTCACAAGTCATAATGCCAAATCTAGACGCTTCCTCTAGGGATACTTCTAAAACTGCAATGGTAGCATCTGCTTCTTTTTGCTTATGAAACTCAAGCATATCTGAATAATCCATTTTATAAATATGATCTCCACCAAGAACAACTATATATTCTGGGTCATATCTATCTATAAAACTTATATTTTGATAAATAGCATTTGCTGTTCCTTCATACCATGTTGCCCCCATAGCTGTTTGATATGGTGGTAAAATATGAACTCCTCCACGTATTTTGTCTAAATCCCATGGTTGACCATTACCAATATAATCATTTAAAGCCAATGGCTGATATTGGGTTAAAACCCCAACAGTATCTATACCTGAATTTGTACAGTTTGATAACGGAAAATCTATAATTCTATATCTTCCTCCATATGATACTGCAGGTTTTGCCATATCTTGTGTTAATGCGTATAGTCTACTCCCCTGTCCTCCAGCTAAAAGCATGGCTATACATTCCTTTTTTATGTACATACAAATCCTCCCTTACAAACTAATTTTTTAATTGATTTTAATAATATTCAATAAATTTAAAACTTACGAAAAGTTTACGATTTTACAGGAGTTTCGACTCTACGAGTCGACCGGGCTTTCCGGTCGCCCTGGACCTTCGGTAAAACATCTCTGCCTTATACATATGGCTGAATAGTTACCTTTTGTGGCTAAATAGCAACAAACTTACTGATTATGTTCTGATTTATTACTAGGCGAATACTTTAAATATACAACAGAAAGTGGTGCCAATTTTAAAGATACATATTGATCATAACCATGAGTTGATTCACTTACTGTTTTTACAGAACTTTGTGTGATACCACTTCCGTTAAATTCGATTGAATCCGAGTTAAAAACCAATTTATAACGTCCTTTAAAAGGAACTCCAATTCTATAATCATCACGTACAACTGGAACAAAATTGCATATAGCAATAATTTCATCACCCTTATCATCTACTCTTCTAAAAGCTATAACACTTTGACGATAATCATCGTTTGAAATCCAATTAAATCCTGTCCATGAATCATCATTTTCCCATAAAGGTGAATTTTCAAGATAGAATTTATTCAATTGTTTGGTAAAATTAAGCATGTTTTTATGTTCATCGTACTGTAATAAGTCCCATTCTAATGCTTTTTGATAATTCCATTCATTTTTTTGCCCAAATTCCTGACCCATAAATAGTAGTTTTTTTCCTGGATGTGCCATCATGTAACATAGAAATGCTCTGTATGAACTGAATTTTTCCTCATAATTTACTCCACTCATTTTTTCTACCATAGAACATTTTCCATGTACCACTTCATCATGAGAAATTGGTAAAGCAAAATTTTCCGAAAAACAATAGAAAAATGAAAACGTAATTCTATCATGATTATAAGATCTATATATGGGATCCAATGACATATATGCAAGCATGTCATTCATCCATCCCATATTCCATTTAAAGTTAAATCCAAGTCCTCCTACATTTGTAGGCTTTGTAACTAAAGGCCATGCAGTTGATTCTTCTGCAATCATCATAACGTTTGGATTTCTTGTAAATACAGCTGTGTTTAAATACTTTAAAAATTCTATTGCTTCTAAATTTTCATGGCCACCATAAACGTTCGGCATCCAGTCTCCATCGTCTCTGTCATAATCTAAATATAGCATAGAAGCAACTGCATCAACTCTTAGTCCATCTATATGATATTCTTCAATCCAATAACAAGCATTTGAGATTAAAAATGAACGAACCGTACCTTTTCCAAAATCAAATATACGAGTTCCCCATGATCTATGTTCTTTTTTTCTGTTATCCTCATATTCATAACAACAAGTTCCATCAAATTCATAAAGTCCACTGGCGTCTTTAGGAAAATGTGCGGGTACCCAATCCAAAATAACTCCTATTTCATGTTGATGAAATAGATCAATCATTTTCTTAAAATCATCTGGCGTACCAAATCTTGATGTTGGGGCAAAATAGCCTGTTACTTGATAACCCCATGAACCATCAAATGGATATTCTGACAATGGCATAAATTCTATATGTGTATATGACATGGTTTTTAAATACGGGATCATTTCTTCAGCGAATTTTACATAATTAAAGAACGAACCATCTGGATAAGTTCTCCATGAGTTTAAATGCACTTCATATATGTTAACAGGACTTTTATAAATAATTTGCTCATTTTTAAATTCAAACCATGCGTTATCATTCCATTGATAATTACTTTCATAAATTTTTGAAGCAGTACCTGGTCTTGTTTCAAAATGCATTGCATATGGATCGGATTTTAAAATTATATCTCCTTTGTATGTTTCAATGCTATACTTATATATTTCAAACATCTCAAACTTAGGCAATACTATTTCCCATATTCCGCCCAATTTTTGATACATAGGATTTATATATCTATTCCAATTGTTAAAATCGCCCACAAGTGATACTGATTTTGCATTTGGTGCCCATACACGAAAACGATGATATTCTTCATCTCCACGCTTTATTTTGTGTGCACCCATAAATTTTTGTGCATCATAATTTGTACCTTGATGTAACAAAAAAACCTTTTCTTCAATTGACATTTTTTTATTTTTTTTATTCATTTATCAGCCCTCCTAATTTTATCTATATTTTAACAGACTTTTAATTATTAATCAAGTCTTTTTGATAAAAATTTTATATTTTAGTTGAATATAGCCATAATTTTTGTTGTAAAATTGTTTGAATAACTAAAATACAAAACAATATATTCTGCTTTTTAAAGCAAAATATGTCATATTTTTAGAATATTTTTTTGAGAGCTGTGGAAAACGAATATAAAGCTTCCATGTCCATTTCTTCAACTCTCACAGTAGCTTTAATATTTAATTCTCCTAAAACATTAATGATTTTTTGTTTTTCTAAATTCATCATAGAAGAAACTGCATTTACTATAGTTTTTCTTCTTTGAGAAAAAGCACTTTTAATTATTTTAAAGAAAAAAGATTCATCTTCTTCATTTAAAAAATGGGTATTATCTCGTAGAATTATCTTAATAACAGATGAATCTACATTTGGCGAAGGCATAAAACTACCTCTAGAAACATCGAACAACTTTTCAGTTTTGGCATAGTAGTTTACCGCCACAGTAATAGCTCCTGATTCACGTGTACCAACTTTTGCACATATTCTTTGAGCGGCCTCTTTTTGAACCATTACAGTAATAGATTTTATAGGCAATTTACTTTCAAGTAACATCATTATAATTGGAGATGTAAGATAATATGGTAAATTTGCACATACAGCAACATCCATATTTTTGAATTCATCATCAATTATTTTATGCAAATCAACTTTCATAACATCTTCATTTATTATTTTAATGTTGTTATAATCCTTTAAAGTTTTCCCTAAAATAGACAGCAATCTACTGTCTATTTCTATTGCCAACACTTTTTCTGCACGTGAAGCTAACTCAACAGTTAGTGTTCCTATTCCAGTTCCTATTTCAATTATTCCAAATCCCTTTTTTGCGTTCCCCATTTCAGCAATTTTAGGACATACAGATGGATTTATTAAAAAATTTTGACCAAGACTCTTAGAAAAATTAAAATCAAAATCAT
>JAEXNS010000198.1 GCA_023439605.1 Bacillota bacterium
AATACTAAGTTCCATAAGAAATAAAGTGTTTTAGAGTCTAAATAGTATTAGTAAAATAAAAAAATGGTAGCTTAAACTACCATTTTTTTATTTTTAAGGATACACAAAACCAGATACTAACCACTGATTATTTTTATAAACCAATTTAAATTCATCTTCTTTGCTGTAACTTGAAACACCATCTTCATCGCTTTCATAATATGATAACGCCTTAAAAACAACTTCACTTTCTGATTTGCTTTTTATTCCTGATATTTCTGTGTATTTATAAAATCTATTTAACCCTCTACCTATATCGGCTGCCCATAACTGTGAATCTTTTTCTATATAACGGCCTGAAAAATCAACAAAATAAGATTCATCAAAAACTTTATAAAAATCATTTTTTACATCTTTAAGAGATTTTATTTCTTCGTTCTCGACTTGATAATATTCCACACCATTTTCATCCATAATTAATTTATCATAATTTAAATTATATGATGTTTTTAATAGTATATCAAAATATTTATTTTTTGCATTTTCATATGATTCTTTTGCTTTATTTAATAATTCTGCATCTGATAAGTTATATTTAAAAGTTGTTGTAACAACTTTTGGCTCTGTTGCTTTGACATTATTTTGAGTTTGTACTTTTTCTTCAGAAGTTACTGTATTTACCTGAACGTTTATTTCTGGCTGTAAAACAGTTGTAACTACAGTAGTAGTTTCCAATGAATTTTCAGTTACCTTTTCTTCAACTTTAGAAATTGCCATTACTTTTGTTTCAACTGTTTCTTCATTTGGTTTTGCTAAAAAAGTAGTAGCTATCATTACATCTGTATCCATTCCATCAACTTTTTTGTCTGGGTTTAACTCACTTTTACAAGCCACTAAACTAATTAATAATATACAAGAAATCATTAAAAATAAAATTTTTTTTGACATAAATCCTCCATCATACTTATAATTTTAAATAAATATTTTTCGTATGGTGTTAAAAAACACAATGATTTAAAGGCCCTGAGCCTTTACCTAAATTCAAGTTTTTTAACAAGGCTTCTCTAACATATTCTTTAGCATTTTTCACAGCATAAATCAAGTTTTCATTTTCTGATAAATTACAAGCAATTGCAGATGAAAGCGTGCATCCTGTGCCATGATTGTTTGGGTTATCTATTTTTTCAGAATCAAACCAAATAAATTCACCTTTATATAAAAGCAAATCATCTGCACTATTTTTCAAATGCCCACCTTTGATTAAAATAGCCGCTTTTGTAAACTTAGCTATTTCAGTAGCTGCATCTTGCATTTTGTTTTTATCATTTATTGAAAACCCACATAAAACTTCAGCTTCCGCTATGTTTGGTGTAATTATATTGGCAATTGGGATAAGTTTTGTTATTAAATTTGACATTGCATTCTCATTTAACAGTTTAGAACCACTTGTTGAAATCATAACAGGGTCTAAAACTATATTTTTAGCCTTGTATTTTAATAGTTTTTCAGCTATTATTTCTATTATAAACGGATTTGCAACCATTCCTATTTTTATTGCATCAGGAAAAATATCTTCAAAAACAACATCTATCTGCTTCGCGACAAAATCAGGTGAAGTTTCCAAAACTCCAAAAACTCCATTAGTATTTTGTGCTGTCAAAGCTGTTATAACTGTCATTGCATATTTTTTATGTGCTGTTATGGTTTTAATATCGGCTTGAATTCCAGCACCACCGCTACAATCTGAACCTGCTATAGATAAAATAGTCTTCATAAATTACTCCTATTTTAAAAACTTATTTGTTTACTATTTAGCCATATGTATATAGCAGAGATGTATCCCCGAAGCTCCGGGCGACCGGAAAGCCCGGTCGCCTCCGCAGAGTCGAAACTTCTACAAAATTGTAAACTTCCCCTTTATCGGCTGAATGGTACCCTTATTTGCTTAATTCAACTGTTTCTCCGTTTAAAATCATATTTGTTGTACGCATAGCACACATTTTACCACACATAGAACAAGAATGTTTATCTGATGGAGGTGCACTGTCAAAGTATTTTTTTGCTTTTTCAGGATCCAATGCATACTTAAACATTTCATCCCAATCTATTCTTCTTCTTGCATCACTCATTTTATTGTCAATTTCTCTTGCATTTGGTATTCCTTTTGCAATATCTGCTGCATGTGCAGCTATTTTTGAAGCTATAATACCTTCTCTTACATCTGAAACATCTGGCAATCTTAAATGTTCTGCCGGAGTTACATAGCAAAGAAAATCCGCACCATTTGCAGCAGCTATTGCTCCACCTATGGCAGATGTTATATGGTCATATCCAGGTGCTATATCTGTTACTAATGGGCCAAGAACATAGAAAGGAGCATTATAACATAGTCTTTTTTGCAAAATCATGTTTGCAGCAATTTCATTCATTGCCATATGTCCAGGGCCTTCTATCATAACTTGAACATCTTTTTCCCATGCACGTTTAGTTAAATTGCCTAATTCAATTAGTTCACATATTTGTCCTGCATCTGTACTGTCTTTTATTGAGCCTGGTCTTAAAGCATCACCTAAACTTATAGTTACATCATATTCCCTTAATATTTCTAAAACCTCGTCATAATATTCGTAAAAAGGGTTTTCATTTCCTGTCATTTCCATCCAAGCGAAAAGTAATGATCCTCCACGAGAAACTATATTTGTAAGTCTTTTTGAACGTTTAAAAGCCTCCACAGTTCTCTTGTTTATACCAGCATGAATAGTTTGGAAGTCAACGCCTTCTTTTGCATGTGCTTCTATAACTTTAAGAAAATCTTTTGCAGTTATATCCAAAAGTTCTTTTTCAAGATATCCTATAGCATCATACATAGGAACCGTTCCTATCATTGCAGGTGAAATTTCAATAAGTTCTTTACGGAATTGATTAGTTTTTCCGTAATTGCTTAAATCCATAATCCCCTCACAACCAAACTCAATAGCCAATTTTACTTTTTGCATTTCTATATCATAGTCTTTGCAATCTCCAGAAATACCTAAATTTACGTTTATTTTTGTTTTTAACCCTGTACCTATACCTTCAGGACTTAATGATCTATGATTTATATTTGCAGGAATAGCAACCTCACCTTTTGCTACTAATTCACGTAATTTTTCAACATCCATATTTTCTTTTTTCGCTACTATTTCCATTGCATCTGTAATATAGTTGTTTCTTGCCGCTTCCATTTGTGTTTTAAATTTCATATTTTTCTCCTTGTAATTAAACTTTTTAATCTTTTGCCGTTACAATTCAGCCATATGTGTAAGTCAGAAATGTTTTACTGAAGGTCCATGGCGACCGGACAATGTCGTCAACTTAGTGAAAAAATTAAAGTTTTACTCGATTTTTTTCAAAAAATCGTAGGTTTCCAAAGGGCAACGCCCTTGGTCGCTTTCCACAGAAAGCGAAATCCTTATGCTTATAAGAGCTTTTTTGCTTCTTTTTGTGATAGAAAAAGAAGCGGAGTTTGAGGCAGAGCCTCATAAATTGCCTCAGCAATTTGCTTAAGTTGACGACATTGGGCGATCGGAAAGCCCAGTCGACTCCGCAGAGTCGAAACCCCTACAAAAGTTAACTTTACTATTAACGGCTAAATAGTAACCATTTTGCCAAAATAAAAAGGTATGTCATATAACCATAGACATACCCATTAACGTTTTAAGAATATTTCCCTACGTTGGCATTATCCAAATCAGGTTATGGGTCGAAGTGTCAATTCACTTCCTCTCAGCCTACAAACAGCAGGCCCCCCTTAATAAATAAAATTTTTGCAATAAACTAATTATACTATATATAAATATAAAAATCAATAAATTTTGAACTTTTTTAATATAGTTATGTTTAGTCGGAGTTAATATCCAGCCTCTAAAGGTAAAGTTTACGATTTTGCAAGGGTTTCGATTCTGCGGAGTCGACCAGGCTTTTCTGTCGCCCTGAACCTTTGGGAAAATATCTCTACCTTATACACTTTTAAAGTTAAATTAAAATATTTTCTTGATTTATAAGTATAAGCTTATTGTTATTCCTTGAAATTTCCATTAATCTTTTGTCAAATCCACTTTTAGAAAAAACACCTAAAATTACTTCATATTCCTTAAATTCTTTTATACCTTCACACTTATCTAATAAATCAAAGTAAACGCTAACATTCACTGGCTTCCCTAAGAATTTGCATTCACCTGCAAATATTTTTTTTGAATTTTCATCAATAGCTACTACATCTATTTGAGTATTATTATTCCAATAAGAGCCTATTTTAGATATATGAAAATCAAAATTTGAATTCCGACACAAGTTTGTAAAAATCTCCATACATAATTTTTCATATATAAAACTCACATGATTATCAATTAAATTTTTGTTTATTTTATCCAAAACATAGTTTATATTATCTAATTCTAACTCTGACTTATATAAATAAACAAATTTAAACCACAGTTCAATAAAGTTATCACTTATATAATAAAGACCTTTTCTACTTTTTTCAGGTATTTTCTCGGTTATGGGCAATCTTTTTTCTAATAAAAATAAATTTGATAACGTTTCTAAATATGGACTTAAATTATTTGTTCTTTGTTCTAAAACAGTAGCAATTTCAGAAAGCTTATGATTCCCCATTGCAATAACCTTTAGAATAGAAAAGTAGTTAACAGGCTCTCTCACTTCTTTTTCTAGCAAAAACATAGGTTCTTCATACAGAAACCCCGATTTGTTTAAAACATTTTCAACTATATTTTTTTCAAAAGAGTCATCATTACAAAAAAACTCCATATATTTAGGAACTCCACCTGTAACAGAAAATATTTTCACCATATCATCAAAAGATTTATCTTTAAAAGCTTTAGTAAACTCCATAAACCTAAGTGGATTTAATCGTATTTGTGCAGTACGTCTACCGTAAAGAGGACTACTATGATTAAGAACAGCTGTAGTCATCATTCTAATATGTGAGCCACATAATATAACCATAATATTATTATCTTTTAAAATTTCATCCCACACTTCTTGAAAAATAGATGTAAACGCCAAATTTGACTGCACTAAATATTGAAATTCATCTATAACCAAAATTTTTTTTTCGTTTGAATTATGATTTGCAAACACTTTAAATATGCTTTGCCAACTATCAAATCTAACTTCACTAAGATAATTTTGACTTGTAAACTCCATTATTTTTGATGCAAATTTATTTATATTTTGTCTATCTGGCTCCAACCCTGCAAAGAAATAAACAGCCTTTTTATCTTTTATAAACTGCTTTATAAGTGTAGTTTTACCAACACGCCTACGTCCATATATAACAACAAAACTTGAGGAACGATTATATTCACGTTCAAGTATTTTAAGCTCATCTTCTCTACCTATAAACTCCATGAAATCACCACCACCACAAATTAGTATAATCTAGATTAGTCTAATTTAGATTATACTAATTTTAATATACTTTGTCAAGTTATTATTTGAAAACCCCAATATTTTAAAGCTTTTGTGCCTTATTTAGATGAAATATGCCAATAGAAAAAAATTTTAAAATATGATATAATTAAATTAAAACTAAGGGAGGAAAAATAAATGATAAAATTGCCATACCAAGTATCTACTGCAATAGACTTACTAAATGAAGCCGGATTTGAAGCCTATATCGTCGGTGGTTGTGTACGAGATTTTCTACTCCACAGAACTCCCTATGACTTTGATATAACAACAAACGCCTTACCCGCTCAAACTTATAACATTTTTAAAAATTTTCGTAGAATAGATATAGGTAAAGCACATGGGACAATAGCTGTTATAATTGATAATATGCAAATAGAAATAACCACCTATAGAATAGATGGTGAATACAATGATAAACGACACCCTGAAAAAGTTTCCTATACCACTTCACTAAAAAAAGATCTTGCAAGAAGAGATTTCACTATAAATGCAATGGCATATAACAGTAAAACAGGTTTGGTTGATTATTTTGACGGAAAAAGTTCTATTGAAAAAAAAGAAATAAAATGTGTTGGAAATCCTACTTTTAGATTTGAAGAGGATGCTTTAAGAATAATGAGAGCAGTTCGTTTTTCTTCACAGCTTGATTTTTCAATTGAAGAACAGACAAAAATCCAGATTTTCAATCAAAAAGAAAATTTAATGTTTGTTTCTGCCGAAAGGATTAGAAGTGAGTTAGATAAATTGTTGTTAGGGAAAAACCCCTATGATGCACTTATGAAATACAGTAAAGTAATTGCTGTATTTATTCCTGAAATACTATCCTCAATAAATTTTGACCAAAAAAGTAAATATCATAAATATACAGTTTGGGAGCACTCTGCTCGAACCGTTCAAAATTCAAAAAATGATATAATTATAAAATTAACTATGCTTTTACACGACTTAGGTAAACCAGAAACTTTTAAGCTAGATAAAAACGGTTCGGGGCATTTTAAGGGGCATCCTGAAAAAGGTATGCAAATGGCTACAAATATTTTAAAACGTTTAAAATATGATAATCAAACCATAAAGTTAGTTCCACAGCTCATCAAATACCATGACTTTAAGTTTACCGATAAAGCAAGTATAAAGAAACTGCTATCTATAATAGGCGAAGAACAGTTTAAACGACTACTTGACGTTCAATATGCCGACTCTGTTTCAAAAGACGGAATTATATCCAAACCGATGAATAACATGGAGTTTGTTTCAAATACATTTTATGAAATAATAAAAAATAATGAGTGTTTTCTTTTAAAAGATTTAAAGATAAATGGAAATGATATCGTCAATTTGGGGATAACAGGAGAAAAGGTTGGACAAACTCTAACCCAGCTTTTAAATTTAGTTATAGAGGAAAAATTAAAAAATGAATATGATGAGCTTTTGGGGTATGTCGTATCTCTAAAAGTTCATCAAAGATAAACAAAAACCGTAAACTTTAAAAGTTTACGGTTTTATTTTTAATCTTTAATAATTATTTGCCTAATTTAACATTATCGCCCATTAAGTATTGTTTTAAGACTGCAACGTCTGCAACGTCAAAAATATCATCTCCTGTTAAATCTGCACGTTTTAAATTATCACCTGTAAGGTCCTTAACTTTAATTAAATGTTGACACATAGCAACTATATCTAGGTTGTCAATGCTTCCATCGTTATTACAATCACCATATTTAAGTGTTACTGGTACTGTACCATCGTAAACCAATGGTATATTGTAGGTTTTTCCATAAGTCTCAGCTACTGTTCCCGCTTTAACTTTCATTTGGAAACCTTCTGTAACTGCTGAGCCAGTAAATCCAATTGCACCAACTGAAATAGATGAAATTCTTGAAGGTGCCACTAAGTATGTTAACCCTGTGTCCTTGAAAGCATTTGAGCCAATTGTAAGAGCTGTTGTATCACTATCTGCCATAAGTACTTCTGATAAATATGAACAACCGTAAAATGCATTTGAGCCAATACTGGTAACATAATTAGGAATTACAGCCTGACCTAATGATGTACAATTTTTAAATGTATTTGAATTTATAACAGTCCATTTATCTATAAGTGCTCTTTCAAAGATTTCTAAATTTGCACAACCTTCAAAAGCAGATATTCCAACAGTAGTTAAGTCTTTTCCAGTACCTACGTTAATAATACCTGTATTTCTAAATGCATAATTTCCTATTGTTACAGCATTTAATTTCACTGGCTTTGCATCATTTGCATATAAACTTGTACATCCATCAAAAGCATTTGCATCTATACGAACCGCTGCAGATAAACCGTTTAAATATTTTAAACTCTTACATCCCGCAAACATAGAGGCTGGTATAGCATTTATAGTAAATGTAAAGCCCTCACCAGTTATATTTTCACATCCTTTAAAATGTGAAATACCATTAAATTGAGCTTTTTCTCCTATGATCATTTCAGAAATATTTTTACAACCTTCAAAAGCATTCGTTCCAATAACTTCAGCATTTGATAAGTCTAATTTCGCCAAAGTATTACAATTATAAAAAGCTTTTGAACCTATGTTATTTGCATTTGGAACAGAGATTTTATTTAGTGATACACAACCACTAAAAGTATCATCGCCTATTACATTACCATTATAATAAACATCAGATAATAAGAGGCAATCTTTGAATATTGCAGTTCCAAAAGTAACCTTTGATATTTCTATATTTACTTTTTTCACTTGAGTTCCTTGGAAAGCACTATTTCCTAAAATAACAATTGCACCAGTTGTAGAAGTTATATTAACTTCTTGTACTCCAGTTCCTTTAAACGCATATGCACCTATTTGAGAAACTATATTACTTTCAAATATAGGATTAAACTTTGAACAATTTAAAAAGCAATTTGCACCAAAGTCTTCTATAGTTGAAGACATTTTATTTGTAGATGATGATATACTTTCTAAACTAGTACAACCATTAAAAGAATCGTCGGCTAAAATAACCACTGAAGGAATATCTATATTTTTAAGTGCTGTACAATTATAAAAACCTTTTTTATTAATAAGTTTTATATTTGATAATTTTGTAGAACCTGATGTAGTTACAGTTTCTAAAGCCTTACAAGTATCAAAAAGGCTTTCTGGTATTGAGTCCCATGAATTATTTATTATTGCTTTCACCAAACTATTACAATTAGAAAACACTGATTTACCAATTGTTTTAACATAGCTTAAGTCAACATCTTTTATTGCAGTTGCGACAAATGCCTTATCATATATTATTTCACATGATGCTGGTAAAACAGCGTCACTTAATACTGTACAATTTTCAAAAGCAGACTCTCCTATAGACGTTAAATTTGGACTAAATTTAACGGAAGTTACAGATGTACAACCTTTGAAAGCAGCTTTATCTATTCTAACAATTTTAGGATTTGAAAGTATACTTAAGTTAGTTAATCCAATACAACCTTGGAAAGAACTTTCTGGAATTATTGTTATATTAGTTGGCAATAAAACTTCGCTTAAAACAAGACAACCTGCAAATATACCGTCACCAAATCCCCATCCTGAACTTGATGTTATAGCAACCCAGTCTTCAATTTGAGTTTTACTTAGGTCTATTTTCTTAAGATTTATACAATTTGCAAAGGCACCTCCACCAATACCACCTAATTCATTTGGAACTTTTACTTCTGATAATTTTGTACAACCTGCAAATGCACTCTGATCTATATAATTACCTTTTATCATATTTACTGTTTCTAGTGACTCACATTTTTCAAAAGCACTTATTCCTAATGGTTGATTTATATTTATATTTGTAAGTAATCTACAACCCGAATATGCACCTTTACCAATATATGCAGTAGCATCTTCGCTCATGTTTAATATTTGTGTTAAATATGTATTTGAAAAAGCATATTCATCTATATACTTTACTTTACTTTCGTCTAACATAGATATATTTTCAAGTTTTGAGTTTTGGAAAGCACCTGTTGGTATGTTATATAAAATTGAATTTATATTTACTGACTTTAAAACTGAGTCTTTATAAACATTATTCCCCAAATATCTCAATGTAGAAGGCAAATTCGCTTCTGTTAAAAATTTACAAGAATTAAAAGCATTATCACCTATATATACTATAGGTGTATCTGAATAGTCTACTGATTTAATTACTGTACTTTTAAATGCGTTGTCAGAAATAATTTTAACTTTTAGTTCTTCTTCTGAATACTGAGTTTTCAACTCTTCTGGAATTTTAGGGTCAGAGTTTAATTTTACGTCTAAAGCAGTCCCAACATAACCTGTAATAGCTACTGCATTTGCATCCAATACAACTTTATTTGTTTCTTTTTCAGTTACTACTACCTTAAGCAGTGAATAACTAAAACCAGTAGTTTCGTTTTTCCATATAGTTAAGGTTGTCTTTTTTATAGTGTAAAGTGAACTAAGCATATATTCCGGTTTCATGTCTGATATGTTTGAAGATGTTTCTAGCTCTTCACCTTCTAAAACAACATTTTTGTTTGTTACTGCTAGTTGACTATTTGCTATAACAGCTTCGTCTACTATAGAAATATTTTTTTCTTCAACGCTTACCTCTGTAGCGCCAACCATTCCTAAACTTGCAAATATGTTTGACACTGATGTCAATGCAATTATTGCTGCCAAAATTCTTCTTTTTCTCATTCTTTCATTCCTCCATTTTTATTTTTAAAAATTATGTAGTAAAAATTTATAAATTTTCACCACATAAATAATTATATAATTATATTCAATTATTGTCAATATGAAAAATAAACAATAAAATTAAATTTGTTGTTGCAAATTTTATACATTGTCTAAATTTCCTTTTCAAGTTTCTTTTTTTATGTATAAAATAGATTATAAAGGATTTGATACGCTTTTTTACCTTGTTGCAATATAGTTGTTTTATCTTAATATAAAATATAATTATTTTTGTTTTATATTAATTATAACATTATAATTAAATATACTTTATATTAAAATAAAAATTGTATAAAAAATTTATTGCCAAGCCAAAAAATAACACGTATAAACGTGTTAAAACAAAAATAATTATATTTTATTTTTTTGAAGGCCATTTTTCTTCCGATGTTTCAGCATAAACCAAATAATCTTCTATACTTCCTTTACCTAAAGCAGAATACTTTATATCTACTGGGCAAAGTATAGGATATCCACCTACATAGTTTAAGTTTCTGTCACCGCAAACTACTGCTACAACATTTCCTCCATCCATTTTAAAAGCCCAATTTATTTCATTGACTATAAAATTTTTAGGAACTTCCTTAAACCTGTCCTCTATATCTACGTCACCAGTATAATCGGGTGATATATCTATTTCAAAAACTTCTATTTCATCAGCTTTTCCTGCCACAACACCGTCTACTATATAGGACTCCTTGTCTAGCTCAGCTAAAACAGCAATTATGTTTGTAGCAAACTGCTTTGCTTCTGCGTTTTTTGAAGCTATTTTTGATTTTGCTGTGTAACTCATCATAGTCGGAACTATTATTGCTGTCAAAACTGCTATAATAGCTATAACAACTATAAGTTCTATCAAAGTAAATCCCCGTAACTTTTTCATAACGTCAACTCTATTCTATTAAATTATTAAATTTCTAAAAGATATACAAAATCAGTCCTTAAAAAGGACTGATTTTAAAATATCAAATTTTATTATACTAATTATTAATCTTTAGGCCATTCACCTGCTAATGCAAAAGCCAAAGCAGCTTCTACACCATCTTTAAAATCAATATCTGTTGGACATTCCACTGGATAACCACCTGCTAAACTGGTTCCATTTGCACTAAAAGTAGCAGCTTCAACAACATAACCTTCAGTCATTGATATAGCCCACTCAGAATTATCTTTTAAACCTGTTACACCATTAGCTACGGCACTTAACATATAGTCTTCAGCAGTACTAGCATCAGTAAGCTCAGTATCCTTTGCACCTTTTGTAGTTGCACCATCATTAGTATATGCTGTTGTAGCGTCTACCCAATCAACACCGTTTGTTTCTGCTTCTTGTGCTACAGATTGACAAGCAACTAAAATTGTTTTAGATATGGAGTTTGCTGAACCAACTTTTGATTTTCTTGTCCATGTCATAAGTGTTGGAACTAGGATAGCTGCCAAAACACCGATGATTGCGATAACTACGATTAATTCGATAAGTGTAAAACCTTTAACTTTTTTTGTTTTCATGATGAAAACCTCCTATAAAATATTATTTTTTATTTAAAAGCCCCTACCAAGAACTTTTAGAACATGAATAAACTATAAACAAAATGTAAACTAAATATAAACTAGATTTGTTTAATTTGTGTTGTGCTTTTGTCTATGTTCATATTATAGCACCATAAAAATACTTTGTCAACGCATTTTGAGGGCAAAAAAGTAAGATTGTATGCTTGATGTAATCAGTCGACATTTAAACGTTTAAGTTCATCTTCTATTAGGCACTTTTACTAAAGTGCCTTCATTTTCTTTAACATTTCAACTATCATTGTACAATATTATATTTTTGTTTGATATTTTTTATACAATATCATTTCAAAATATTGTATAAAAAATACATGACTTTCACTCATATAAACATGACCTAGCATAAGTTGAGCATCATAAAAACCCTTATATTATTCCATATACTTTCTTTAGATTATATGTTTTTGTTTTTTTTAAATATATCTTTCTATAAAAAAGTATAAACCTATCTTTTTCAGACGGGTTTATACTTAAAGATGTACTACATACCGAAAATCTAGGGCGACCGAACAATGTCGTCAACTTAAGCAAATTGCTGAGGCAATTTATGAGGCTCTGCCTCATACTCCACTTCTTTTTCTATCGCAAAAAGAAGCAAAAAAACTCTTAAAGAGTAAGGATTTCGCTTTCTGCGGAAAGCGACCAAGTGCGTTGCCCTTTGGAAACCTACGATTTTTTGAAAAAAATCGAGTAAAACTTTAACTTTTTTCACTAAGTTAACGACATTGGCCGAAGGTCCAGGTCGGCCGGAAAGCCCGGTCGACTCCGCAGAGTCGAAACTCCTACAAAATCGTAAACTTTACCTTTAATGACTGAATATCAGTCAATTTTTTACTCCTCTATTTTAACCTTACACGACTTATCATAAAAAGCAATACCATATTTCATAACTTTTTGATAACCATCGTTTTTTAGTTCTGATTCATAATTTTTATCCGCTATTTGATTTAAAGCCTCGTCGCATTTAGTAACCATATCATTGAACTTACTTGCAACTTTTATTTCTATTACAACTGCTAACTCTCGCTCTCTTCGTTCTAAAACAAAAATATCACTTCTACCATTTCCAGTTTCTCTATTTGACTTAACTGAATAATTATAAAATCCTGAAAGCAAACCTACTAAAAATCCATGATAAAAGTTTTCTTTTGTATCATAGTAGCTTATTGATCTTTGTAACCAATCAGATAAAATACTTTTAAACTTGTCGACGTCACCTTTTAACATAGCTTTAAACAAATCATCTCTGCTTATTGCTCGTATATTTTCGTTCATCCATTCCATGATTTTATTTTTGTATATACTTAAAACTTCTAAGTTTGGTACTACCATTTCATATTGTATATGTACTCCGTCAAGCCTTTGAGAGATTGTTTTTAAGTATCCTGTAAAAAGCAAGAAACTCCAAATATAATCACTATTTATATTTACGTTTTCATATGTTATGTCTTCATATATTATTTTTTCTATGCTACCACCGTTTATAAGTAGCTCTATTTTTTCTCTAGTATCGCTATCGCCTTTTGAAATCAAGTCCTTTATTATGCTGTTTGAACTAGTGTTGCTCCAATACGGTTTGGGGAAGCTAGTATTATCATAACTTACCGCCTGTACATATTTTATTACGCTCCAAGGATTATATATTTCAGTTTTCCCAAACATATATCCGTTATACCATTCTTTTATTTCGCTAAATTTATTTTCTATCTTATAGTATTTTATCATATCTAAAACTTCTAATTCAGTAAATCCAAAATTATCAGAAAAAAGACTTTCTGTAATAGGGTATATATTTAAGTTGTTTAATCCAGTGAA
>JAEXNS010000212.1 GCA_023439605.1 Bacillota bacterium
AGATACAACAGCAAGTGAAACAACAGTAACAACAGTATCAGATACAACAGCAAGTGAAACAACAATAACAACAGTATCAGATACAACAGCAAGTGAAACAACAGTAACAACAGTATCAGATACAACACCAAGAGAAACAACAGTAACAACAGTATCAGATACAACACCAAGAGAAACAACAGTAACAACAGCATCAGAAACAACACCAAGCGAAACAACAACTACTACAGTAACAACACCAGTTTCAAGTGAATTGGAATTGTCAGTAGCAGAAGTAAGTGTAAATTATTCAACAGAAGATCAAGTGGTAGCAGTACCAGTTTCTATTGATGGTAATCCAGGACTTATGGGTGCGAAGTTTAAATTTACATTTGAAGCAGGAATGGAAATAGCTAGTTTAGTGGATGGTTCTTTTGCAGGTGCTACAAATGGTAAAACAAATGTTGTTTGGGTAGGCAATTCTAATGTAACAGAAGACGGTATATTATTTACATTGATGGTTAAAGTACCAGCAGGTACAGCACCTGGTAAATATATAGTAAATCTAGAAGTACCAGAAGAATCATTAGTTTCAGAGGATTATACTATTTATGAGCCTTCTGAAATTGTAAATGGTTGTATAGAAATTATAGGTGAAGTAACAACAACTACAACAACAGTATCAGAAACAACAACAACTACTACAACAACAACAGTTGTAACAAGTGTGAGTGGTGATGCTACAATAGTGACTTCTAAAGAAGATATTTTTGTATATGCAGAAGATGATAAGTTTGACCTAGCAGATATGGGCATTACAGTAAATGCAACAGGATATATCTTTACAAATGGTGTTCAAACAAACACAGCAACAAGAGATATAACACCATTTTGTTCTATAAAAGAAATTCCATCTCAAGTATATGACAAAACAAAATTCACCTATACTTTAAGTATAGTAGCTACAATTCCAGATACACTAGAAGGAATTGCTACAGCTAAATTGATAGGCAAGGAAGTTGGAGATGAAGTTATAGTTGGTACTATAGATGTGGTTATAGGTCAAAGAGGAGATGCAAACTTAGACCATAATGTAGCTACACTTGATGCAGTTGCAAAACTTAGCTATATCAATGCAGTAAATCTAGGGCAAACATATAATATGTCAGTTGATGAAGATGTATTGGGTGATCAAGATAAGACTTCTGCTTTTGCAGTATTCTTAGCAAATGTAGACGAAAGTGGAGATGGAGTTGCAACTATTGACGTTGTTAAGTTGTTAAACTACATAAACGCTCTAAACTTAGCTACAGATCCAACAACAGTAAAATGGGAAGACATTTTAAGTAAATAATTTACTTGAAAATAAATAATTATTTGTGCAGATTTTTAAAAATCTGCACAAGAATATTAAATGGAAGGAATTTAAAATGATGAAAAAAACACTAAAAACTACAATAGCAACCATAGCTTCTATGGCTTTAATAGGAGCAACTACAGTATTATCTGCAGGGGCAGTAAGTATTGATATTCAAGATGTTACATTACCAACAGTTCCAACAAATAAAGTTGTACCAGTAGAGGTATATGTAAAGGATAGCACAGGATTTAATCTAATGTCATTGGTAGTAAATCATGATGTTAAGCTTGTACCAGGAAGAATTAGTACAAGAAGCTTTAATGCTGATATTCCATTGGATGCAGCGTCAGGTACTCCTGAGGCAGCAACAGGTAAACTTGCACTTTCAGCAGCAGGGTCTGAAGTATTTAATGATGCGAACTTCACTTTAATGACAATCAATTTTACAATACCAGAAGATGCAAAACCTGGTGACAGATTTGACATTGGATTCCAAGATTTCTCTACATTATCTAAGTTTAGTTTTGGTTCTTCTACAACTCCTATAGCTGCTGGTGCTTTAGTATCTTCAGGTGGATTTATTGAAATAGCAGCAGAAGAAACAACAGTAACAACAGAGCCAACAACAACTACAACAACAACGGTAACAACACCAGAAGTAACAGATATAAATTCTGTAACAACACCTGCATCAGGCTCATCAGCTACAGACATTACAACAGTTTCTACACCTAGTTCAACAACAACTTCACGTGCAACAACAACAACAGCACGTACAACAACAACAACAAAACCACCTACAACAAGTTCACCAAAAACAGGTGATGCTACTAAGGGTGTAATCCCAGCAATGGCAGCAATGGCAGCAGCAGCTGTAGCAGCATTTGTAGTTAGAAAGAAAAAATAATATAAAACAACTTAAGCAAAAAATTCATAAAACCCCCCTTAGATAGGGGGGTTTTAATATAAATGTTTAATGGAGGGTTTTTAATGAAAAAAATAATTGCTTTGGCTACATCAATAATTTCTGCAGTAGGTTTATCTTTAAGCGTTTCTGCAGTTCCAACAAATATAAATGTAAATGTTGCTGATAAAATAGTTGCACCAACATCAACAACAGTTGAAGTTCCTGTATATGTTGGATGCAGTGATTTAGCAGGATTGAATTTAAATTTTAAAATGGACAATTATAGCATAAAGGAGATAAAGACAAATATAAGTGGAATGGATACTTCAGCAGCAAAAGGAACTATTATCTATGTTCCTTTTGCAAGTGCAGTAAATACATTTGATATTCAAAATGAGTTTTTACGTTTGGTAGTACAAATACCTCAAAATACACCATATGGTACAAAGATAAGCGTAGGATTTATGGATGAATTGGGTGTTGATGCTAGTGATAAGAATTTTGTGGTTTTAAATCCTGTTGTTAAAAAAGGTGAATTAGTTGTTGGTTTAAAAGGTGATGCAAATTTAGACCAAACTGTTAGCACTACAGATGTTGTTGAAATGTTAAATTACATAAATATGGCTAACATGGGGCAAAACTATGATAAAGTTTCTAATGTATTGGGGAATGTAGATGAAAGTTTAGATGGTTTATCAACCACTGATGCAGTTAAAACACTTAATTATATAAATGCTTTAAATTTGGCATCAGACCCTACAACAGTTACATGGGATAGTATTTTAAAATAAATAGAATTGTTTATTAAAAAACATTGTAATTTTTATAATTACAATGTTTTATTTTTTTTGTGTAAAATGATTGTAAAAGGCAAAAAAAACATATGATTAAATTACTTTATCACAAGTATAAACATAAGTCACAAAAAAGATAAAAAATAATTCAAAAAAATATAAGAAATCAATAAAAATAGTATAAAAATATATTGAAAAATTTATATTTATAGTATATAATAAAAAAGATGAATAATTTCATTTAACAAATTCTAAAAAAATTATTTAAAATTATTGGTACCATTCAGCCAATGTTGTCAACTAAAAGCAAATTGCTGAGGCAATTTATGAGGCTCTGCCTCAAACTCCGCTTCTTTTTCTATCGCAAAAAGAAGCAAAAAAGCTCTTAAAGCATAAAGGTTTCACTTTCTGCGGAAAGCGACCAAGGGCGTTGCCCTTTGGAAACCTACGATTTTTTGAAAAAAATCGGGTAAAACTTTAATTTTTCCACTAAGTTGACGACATTGGGCGATCGGAAAGCCCGGTCGACTCCGCAGAGTCGAAACACTTGTAAAAACGAAAAATCACCTTTAGAGGCTTAATGGTAACAAATAATTAAATTTATAATACAAATTTTAACGGTTGCTAAATAAAAAAACAAGGAGGGATTTTTTTAAATAAAACACTAGTAAAGATTTGTATTAAAATATATTTTACGAAAGGGTTGTTTTTTTATATGAAAAAAATTATAGCATTGTCATGTTCGTTAATAATTATGATTATAATGATTGGAAATATCATTGGAATTTTAGCAGAGGAGGCAGATACGTTTAATATTACTATAGGGGATGTAGTAGTATCACCAAGTTCAAAAATAGTTGAATTACCAGTACATGTTGGTTGTCAGGATTTATCAGCAATGACAATGGAACTTGAATTTTCAAAAGGATTAAGGTTCATAGGTGTAAACTCAGATTTAAATGGTATTTCAAAAAATTTAAACGAAAATCTAATACTCTATACGTCATTTATATCTTCAAAAAATAAGTTAGACTTAGAAAATGAATTTGTAAATCTCGTTTTTGAATTACCTAACAACGTTATTAATGGGGATGTTTTTCAAGTATCAGTTAAAGCAGACGAAACCGGAAAATCAGTTATAGATGCAAGTGACAGTAAATTAAATTTAATAGATCCAGTTGTAAAAAATGGTTCTATAGTGGTGGCTGAAAATAAGGTTTCTTTAACAATAGATAGCATGGATGTTGCTTTAGATGTAAAAGAAATAGAAGTACCAGTAAGAATTGATTCAGAGTTAGGTTTGATGGCTATAAACGCACAATTTAGTGTTAATAATGGTGCGGAAATAGTAGATATTTATCCTGTAAATGAAGCTTATAAATCTGGATTTGAGTATAACAATCAAGAAAAAATGATTTTATGGAGTCCTCTTTTAACTCAAAATACGGCGTTTTCAAAAGAAGTTCCTTTTGTTATGGTAAAAATAAGGCTACCAGAAACTACAAATGCAGGAGATGAATATATAGTTGAAAATACTTATTTTGATGCGTCGGATAAAAGTTTCAATACTATAACTCTTGAAAATAAATCGCAAGGTATAATTAAATTAAAATCAGAAGTAACTGTAAAAATACATGAGGTAAGTATAAATAGCAAAGAAGAATTTGAAGCATTAAAGACGGTAAAGGATTATCGTTATTTAATGATAAAGGCAGGATATGAGAATAAGAAGGTTGTAGAAGTTCCCATAGAAATAGTTAAAAACAATGGAATGTATATTTGTAAAAATAAAATAAATTTGAGCAATGGAGTTGAAATAGTAGGATATAAAGAAAAAAAAGGTCAAATAATGACATTGCCAAATAGTTCAATATCTATAAGCTCGGATTTGAAGACTTTAATTTGGAGTAGAGAGGGTACAGACAATTCAAAAGATACAGGAATTATAGCAACTGCTTTGATAGCAATAGATAGTCAACAGTATGTTCCCTCTTTGTTTAATGTAGAAATTGAAATTAATGATGCACAATATAGCACATATAATTTTAATGATAACGTATTAAAGGTGGAAAACGGTAATATAACAATTAAATAAAAACAACAAACCCAATATAATGCATTTTATATTGGGTTTGTTAATTATTAATTCAATAAATTGGGGAATAAAAAAAGAAATTTAAATTTTGGAGAAAAAATCATTTTAAGTAATGTAATTACGTCTTTCACCAATAAAATGACATAGAAATTTCACAATTTAAAATAAAAATAACAAAAATGAAGTACGTAAAAACGTTTTCTTTAAACGTTATAAATAAAAGTAGTAAAAAATAAACTTGATTTTTTTATAGTTAATGGTGTATAATAGTAAAGGCTTTGCGGCATGCTATTTGATTTATTTGGATTATAAATAATATCAAGGAAATATGTAGTTAAAACTAGTAAAATAATTAGTATGATTTTTATGAGAATATTATTAAATAAAAACATTGGGAGGAGGATATTTTTTAGATAGGTATTATAGGGGAAATGATATCTAAACGGATAATAAGTTAAAATAGTGTTTGCAAAGTTATTATATTTGAAAGGATGTATATAATGAAAAAAATTATTGCATTATTATCGTCATTGTTGTTAATTACTTTTTTAGTGGGGAATATTGTTTTTTCTATAGCTGAGGAGTCAGATTCCTTTGTTGTTGAAATATCGGAGATTGAAATTTTTGAGGGTGAAAAAGTTGCGAAAGTTCCTATAAAAGTTTCATCAAACGATTTGGCAGCAATGGTGATTGATTTAGAAGTACCGAAAAACTTGAAGTTAATAGACATTGAAACAAATAAATTTGGTCTTCAAAAAAATATTAACGAAGCAGTTTTATTGTACAATTCATCATCTATAGATGTGGAAAAGTTTGATATTTCAGAACCATTCGCAACTTTGGTATTTGAATTACCAGAAGAGAGTAAAGCTGGAGATGCCTATTCTATAAGATTAAAAGAAAGTGTAGAAGAAATAGATGCAAGTGACAATAAAGGAAATATTATAATTCCTGAATTTAAAGAAGGAAAAATAAGTGTTATAAACGATGACTTAAAAGTTTCGCTTGATAGTGTAAATTGTAGTCAGAATGCAATAGAAGTAGATGTACCTTTTAGAATAGAAACTAAAACGGGATTAACGGCTATAAATGCACAGTTTAATATAAATAATGGGGCTGAAATAGTTAGTATAACACCAAATGAGGAATATATAGGCGACGGTTTTCAATATAATAGTGTTGAACAAGTTATTTTATGGAGTCCGCTTATAAATGAAAATAAGATTTTTACAAAGGAAAGTATTTTTGCAAATATAAAAGTAAGACTACCAAAAAATAAAGTAGCTGGGGATGTTTTTGAATTATCTGTCATATATTTTGACTCATCAGATAAGGAATTAAAGATAGTTTCACCTAAAGAAATAGTTCCGTCAAAAATAGAGATAAAAACTTCAGTAGTTGCAAAAATAAAAGATATGTATATTTCTAGTGAAGACTATGAAAACTTAAAAACAGTTGATGAATACGATTATTTACAAGTAAACGAAAAAAATAAAGATAAAAAAGTGGTTGAAGTTCCTATTGAAATACAAGAAAATGATGGCTTTTTCTCCTTTAAAGGAAAGCTAGTCATAGATGATAAGTTGGAATTTTTAGGTTACAAAAAAGAGGACACAGTGGTTAGTACATTTCCAGAAAGCTCTTTTACTAGAAGCAGTAATTTAAAAACTTTTATTTGGCTCAGAGAAGCAGCTGGAAATTCACTTGATAAAGGCGAAATTGTAACATTGCTAATAGCATTACCTACAGAAAAAGAAGATATTTCAAATTATTCTGTGGAATTTGACACCCAGTTTACACAATTTACAACTTCAGACTTGAATGATATAGTAGCAACTCTTAAAAACGGGAGTATTGTTGTTTATTAACTGTTAATTCGATAAAAAACCACTTACTGTATTTAAGTGGTTTTTTATTTGTGTTTTAAAACAAAACAAACTCATTATTTTAGAAGGTTTTATACAAAATCCTTAAAAAAACATAAAATATTTAGATAAAGGATTGATTAAATTGTGTTAAAGAGGTATAATGTAGATTATAGTTAATATTTTTAAATAAAAATATGTTGCTATTTAGCAACTAAAGGTAAAGTTTAGGGTTTTACAAGAGTTTCGACCCTGCGGAGGCGACTGGGCTTTCCGGTCGCCATGGACATTCGGTAAAACATCTCTGCCTTTTATATATGGTTTAATAGCAATAAAAATATAGTTTATTTAAAAATATAATATTTAACGGAAAGGGATGGTCATTAATGAGAAAAATATGTTCAGTATTAACTTCAATTATGATGTTAATAGTATTATGCGGAAATTCGCTAATTTCATTTGCTGCAATAACAGAGAATTTTATTGTTAATATTGCGGATGCAAAAATTCAAGTTGGAACTAGCAGTGTTGAGGTTCCTATATATGTTGGAGCCGATGATTTGTCAGCATTAGTGCTAGATATAGCGGTTCCAAGTGGACTTAATTTAACGGATATAAAAACCACAGTTAAAGATGTTCAATATAATAAGGATCAAGCAATTATATTTTATAGTTCTTCAACAAGTGACGTAAATAAGTTTGATGTAAAAAACGTGTTTGCGACATTAGTATTTGAAGTAATGTCAACTGCAAAAGCGGGAGATGTTTATCCTATTGGATTTAAAACGGTTGGAAATGGAGTTGTTGATATTGATG
>JAEXNS010000283.1 GCA_023439605.1 Bacillota bacterium
ATTTTAATTTCCACAAAAAGTAAGTGAAAGTACTCACTTTTTTATAACTAAAAATCCTTAATAAACTTCGATTTTACGAGGGTTATGAAGGATTTTTCTTTTTTAAGTGTCAAAGATGAGATTATATCTCAAACTTAAATAAAAAGTCAATTAAAAATCAAAACTTACTTTATCTCATCTTCTATTTTAATTATTATATCTGGATTATGTCCTTTATCAAGTTTATGTCTGGCTTTTCTATTTTCCACAGAATCAAATATAACTGAAAAATCATAATCAGGTGGATATAATTCAGAAGCAGGTGTTTTCAATTTTATTCTTTTATGGTTTATAAGCTTTTTTTCTTTTTTGATCATCACACCTAGTTCACCTTTTATATTTGTGGTTTGGCATATGATTCCTATCTTTTTTTCAGGATAGACTATTACACTATCTCCAATAGAAAACTTCTCTGCATGACTTTGAACTATAGCTTTTTTTCTAACATCTTTTATAACTTTATTTTCAACTGCGATAGTCTTTTCATCATCTTGAACACAGTCTTTATATATGTCAAATAGTTCATCTTGTAGATTTGACTTTTTCGATTTGATTTCATTAATATAAGCTTCTTCATAGGCTTTTTTTAATAATCTTTGTGGAAATCCAAGTCGTTTTGCAATATATAAAGCACAACTTTCGCCAGCTTCACCTATTTTAATTTTATATAAAGGTTTCAAAGTCTCTCTATCAAAAGTCATTTTGGCATTTATAATTCCCTCTGTTTTTCCTGCATATTCTTTTACTTCTGGATAATGAGTAGTCGCAACAAAAAGACAATTTTTATTTTTCATTTCATCAAGAATAGCGATAGCAATTCCCATTCCTTCAGTTGGATCAGTACCAGAACCCAGTTCATCAAGTAAAACCAAAGATTCGGTATTTGTATTTTCTATTATTTCAATTATATTTTTTATATGTGAAGAAAAAGTAGAAAGATTTTCAGAAATACTTTGACCATCACCTATATCGCATAAAATATTTGAAGTCATACATAAATCAGCTTCATCACAGGGTATATGAAGCCCACACTGTGCCATCATTGTAAATAAACCTATAGTTTTTAAAACAACTGTTTTTCCTCCGGTATTTGGACCTGTTATAACCACTCCGTTTATTCCTTTTCCCATTTCAAAATCAAGAGGTACACATTCGGATTGCCTTAATAACGGATGCCTTCCACCTTTTATTCTTATATAACCATTTGTATTCATATTTGGCGACACAGCATTCATAGAACTACTAAGCTTGCCTTTTGCAAATATAAAATCCAATGTTTCCATAGCTTCCATATTAATTTTGATTTCAACTTTAAACTCATCTATATAAGATGTAAGAGTATATAAAATTTTCTCCTCTTCATTTCCCTCCGCTATTTCAAGTATAGATAATTCTTCACGATATTTTGAAATAGCAGATGGCTCTATAAAATAAGTTGAACCAGTAGATGAAATATCAATTACAGAACCTGAAACTTGATTTTTATATTCTTTTTTTACAGGTAGCGTAAAATGGCCGTTTCTATTTGATACAAAATTTTCAGAAAAATATTCCTTTTTCCCTTTTAAAATAGCGTCTAACTTTATTTTGATTTGAGATTTTATATTTTCTTTTTTTCTTCGTATATCCTTTATTGTTGTAGATGCCATATCATCAACTTGGTCATTTCTTATGCATCGTTCAATTTCCTTATATAAAAATTCCAGTTCATCTATGGTATTTCCATAATAAGCAATTTTTATATCTAATTGCTCTGCTTTTTTCAAAAATATCTTTAGTCTTTTACATGAAATAATAAATTTTGAAAATTCAATAAGCTCTTTAGGCCCCAACATTCCACCTTTATCCGCTATATCTATGTGCTTTTCTATATTTTTCATAGAAGAAATAGGTGGATTTCCTACTGTATCTATTATTTTTCTTGCATCATTTGTTTCTTCACTCGATATTTTTACTGTATGCTCTTCTAAAAAAGGAGCTAGTTTCATTATTTTTTCTCGTGCCTTTGTTGTATATGCATAATCACAAAGCATATCTATTACTTTGTTAAATTCTAATTTATCTTTACTATTCATTTTTATTCACCTCAAAAAAAATTTCTACAGTATATCGTTTTTCAATGATACTGTAGAAATAATTAATCCTCAAAAATATAAATAGTATAATTTACCACTTAGTTTATATATAAATAGGATGATTATTGTTAACATATATAGTGAAAAACGTACACTTAAAAAGACATATAAAAATATGCCTCAAAACAATACGTTTGAGTGGGTAATTATTTACCACAAACCTCATTCACTGATACTATTAACAAAAACAACATCCTTTCTTTTTTTATTTACAAAATTATTATATCACTGTTTACTTTATATTGTCAATGATTTTTTAAAAAAATCATTGACAATTTTTAAAACACGAACCCCCATCTAATCCATACAATTGTGAAGTTTAGGTGAGGGTTTGACTTATATTGTCCATAAATACCACTTGATTTCTTCCATTTGCCTTTGCATAATATAGAGACTTATCTGCATCTGTAATCGATTTATAATAATTTTCACCATCATACTTTCCCACACCTATAGAAACAGTTATATCACAAATATCATTTGAATTATTTATAACTTTTCGAATCTGCTCAGCTTTTTCAACAGCATTTTCAGAAGAGCACCCAGGCATAATAACTATAAACTCTTCTCCACCCCATCTTATAACAACATCTATAGCACGAATACAGGACCTTATTATATTTGCCGTGTTAATTATAACTCTATCTCCCTCATCATGTCCAAATGTATCATTAATATTTTTAAAATGATCTATATCAACAATTAAAACACTTATATCAACACAAGAATTAAAGTTAAACCTTGTTGTATTTTTCACAACTATATCATTTAACTTATTTCTGTTGTAAATTTTAGTAAGTGGATCTAACATCAAAGACTCTTCTAATTTTTTCTTTAAACAATAATGATCCAAATATATATTACCCATAATGTAGTTAACCGTACAAATTGCTAAAAAAACAGGTATACCCAAGGATAGCATTAAATCAAAATTTTCATAATTTATAAACAAATTTGACACTACTATATTTATTAATAAAAAAGTATGAAAAATACTACTCATATAAAAAGGGGCACTATATCCAATAGCAAAAAACATGATTTGCATAATTAAAAAACCTTCGCTTGCGTGTTGCCGAATTGGTAAATGATAAATAGCCCATATTGTACACCACATAATACAATGACCAACTGCATAGGACAAAGGGACCATTATTTTATATGTTTTTACCCTTGAATTTATAATCAAAAAAACAGATAACGGCAACAAAATAAACGTTCTTGGCAAAAGAGTTTCCCATGCAATTCTACTAAACAACTGACAATCAGAAAAAAAATAAGTCAATGATGTCAAAGATGAAATAATAATAACCCATGTGTTAAATTTTTTATAATAATTAAATTTTGATTGAAAAAAAATAGAACGTTCTTTTTTTTCTAATTTTTCTAAAGTATGCACAGCAACCTCCTTTCATTTTGCAAAAAAGGCTTTTTTATATTATAAATTATAACATCAATTGTTTAAAAATACAATAGTTTTAGTCAAATAATTTATATTTATATTTCAATTTAATCTTATATTAGTTGTTTTGTACATTTTTCAAATTTAAAATTTATATAATTTTAAATAATTTTTTTGAATTTATTTTTCAAAAAAATATTGACAAAGGATAAAATATAATATATAATATAAACATACTAAACATCTATGATAAGTATGTAATTTTTTTAACTTAACCCATTTCATAAAAATATTTAATATCATTATTGAAATATAATGAAGAATGTGAGGTCATTTATGAGTAACATTAAAACAAACATCACTGAACTTATAGGAAAAACTCCTATACTTGAATTAAGCAATATTTCTATCAAAAATAAAGTACAGGCTAAAATAATCGCAAAACTAGAATACTTTAATCCAGCAGGAAGTGTAAAAGATAGAATTGCAAAAGCAATGATTGAAGATGCAGAAAGTAAAGGTCTTTTAAATAAAGATAGCGTTATAATTGAACCTACAAGTGGAAATACAGGAATAGGTCTAGCTTCTGTTTCATCTTCAAAAGGATATAAACTAATTCTTACCATGCCTGAAACAATGAGCATCGAAAGAAGAAATCTTTTAAAAGCCTATGGTGCTGAAATAGTGCTTACTGAAGGGCCAAAAGGAATGAAAGGTGCTATTGCAAAAGCTCAAGAATTAAAAGAAGAAACACCAAATTCAATTATTTTAGGTCAATTTGAAAACCCTGCAAATCCTACTGTACACAGATTAACTACAGGTCCTGAAATATGGGACGATACCGATGGAACAGTTGATATTTTAGTTGCTGGTATAGGCACAGGTGGAACTATTTCTGGTACAGGTGAGTTTTTAAAATCAAAAAATCCAAACATTAAAGTAATAGCTGTTGAACCAACAGATTCTCCTATTCTATCCGAAGGAAAAGCAGGTCCTCATAAAATACAAGGAATAGGTGCAGGATTTATTCCTAATACATTAAACACAAAAATATATGATGAAATAATTACTGTATCAAATGATGATGCTTTTCAGGCAGCTAGAGACGTGTCAAAATCAGATGGGATTTTAGTTGGCATTTCTTCTGGTGCAGCACTATCTGCAGCTATAACTATTGCTAAAAGACCCGAAAATAAGGATAAGACAATTGTTGTAATTTTACCTGATACCGGTGAAAGATATCTTTCTACAGCTTTATTTAATAATTAAAAAATATAGTTACAAAAATATTACACATTGATAAATATTTTTCATTTTATTTTTAATTTATCTATTGATTTTTATTAAATTTATTGGTATAATCTTTAAATAGGGCATAGCCTTATTTAAAGATTATACGGAGGTGTTTATAAATGGCTTACCAAATTTCTGATGAATGTATTAACTGTGGTGCATGTGAACCAGAGTGTCCAGTTTCAGCTATTTCAGCTGGTGACGATAAGTATGTTATCGATGCTGCTACTTGTGTTGACTGTGGTGCATGTGCTGCTGTTTGTCCTGTAGGAGCTCCAAACGCAGAATAATTTTAAAAATAAACCTTCTTAAATTTTATTTAAGAAGGTTTATTTTTTAGCCTCATAAATTATCAACAAAAAAACTCTTGCAAAACCAGCACATAAATGATACAATATATAAAGCAAATATAAATATATTTAGGAGGAATCATTTATGCTTAAAAAAGTTCTCGCATTAAGCTTAGTTGCTGCGATGACTCTTACTATAGTAACAGGATGTAAAAAAGAAACGACAAACGTTACTAACAAACCTAGTACTCAAGTTTCGGAAACTTTACCACCAGGAATAGAGTACAAATCAAATATTGGTGAATCATTTGATTATACAAACGGATTAAATGTAACATTAAAAGAAGTTGTTGAAACAAAAGACCAAAATACGTCTACTGAAAGTTCTTATATGGCCTGTTTTGTAGAGGCAAAAAACAACGGAAATGAAGATGTAAGAATATATGTTCTTGACGATTTTAAAGTATTTGTTGACGGTGTAAAGT
>JAEXNS010000353.1 GCA_023439605.1 Bacillota bacterium
CATAGCATCTAGAGTAAATCTTGCTGAAACCTCAGCAACACGCTCAGAACCTTTTGTAATAACTAAAAACTGAACCAAAACTATGATTAAAAATATAACTAAACCAACAACTACTTGACCACGTATAACAAACTGTCCAAACGTCTTAACTACCTCTCCTGCATATCCAGAATTAGTCAATATAGAACGTGTAGACGAAATATTTAAACCTAACCTAAATAGTGTCGTTATCAATAAAAGCGTTGGAAAAATAGAAAACTCCAGTGTTTCTTTTATATACATTGAAGTAAGTAAAATAATCAATGATAAACCCAACTGAAAAATAAAAAGAAAGTCTAATATTTGTGTTGGTAATGGTATAATTAATAAAAATACTATTAATATTACAAAAGCAGATATTGAGTTGCTTAAAATTTTTAGAAATTTCTTCACTTTATTTCAATTCCTTCTTTTTTATTCTGTAAACAACTGCTAAAATTTCAGCAACTGCTTGATAATAGTCTACAGGTATTTCCCTATCCAAATCTACCATAGCATAAAGAGCTCTTGCCAAAGGTTTGTTTTCAATAACGGAAATATTATGTTGTTCCGCTAGCTCAATTATTTTTAAAGCCATATAGTCCTCACCTTTTGCAACAACTACTGGTGCTCTATTTGCCTCTGTATCATACTTTAAGGCTACAGCATAATGTGTAGGGTTTCTTATAATGACATCCGCTGCCGGAACTGCCTGCATCATACGCCTTCTAGACATTTCAGTTTGTTTTTGTTTAATTTTACCCTTTATTTTAGGGTCACCCTCTGTATTTTTATATTCATCTTTAACTTCCTGTTTTGACATTTTGAGGTTTTTTTCATATTCCCATCTTTGATACATGTAATCAAAAACAGCTATCACCAAAAATGCAATACATGCATTTTTAACTATATCCATTATTATGTCCCCTGTGTATTTGATTATACTATCTACTTTTATATCAAAAAACTTTGGAAATTCATTTACCCTCTTTTTAATTGTATTATAAATTACTGCTAAAAGCAAGATAATTTTTAACATTGATTTCAAAAGTTCTACAAATCCCTTTAGAGAAAACATTTTTTGTATTCCTTTTATAGGGTTCATGGCACTAAATTTGGGTTTTAAGGATTTAAATGTAACCAATCCTTTAGTTTGTGCAATAGTAGGAATTATTATGGTTATCCCTGCAATGATTAACATGGGTATAGATACTATTGCATAAGCCAAAGCACAGTCTATAAATAATTGTGAAATATCATTGTGATTTATTTGATTTTTTTCTCCTAATAAATCTAAATATTTTTTTATGGTATTTTCCATGGTAGAAATCATAAATGGTAATAAAGAATTAAAAGCAAAAAAGGTTATTAGCAAGGAAAAAACTGTAACTATCTCTTTGCTTTGGAATATATTCCCGTCTTTCCGAGCATCTTTACGCTTTTTACTCGTGGGTTTCTCGGTTTTGTCACTATTATCAGGCATTTATAAATCCCCCCTATTTTCAAATAGTGCATATCTTTTATATACTATATAAATTTTATGATTGCTTGCTAATTTCATCAGGAAAATAAACAATCTCACCCTCCAGATACCACAAAAATTGACTTTCTTATATTTTCAAACATAATAATTATATAATTATCTATAAAAACCGTCATTGGATAAGCAAGCAACAAAAGTAAAACCATTGCTATTAAAATCTTTGACTGAAGATTTATTACAAATATATGTATTTGAGGTATTAGCTTCATTAATATACCCATACATACTTCAAGTATAAATTCAGCTATTATATATGGAAAAGTTAATCTTATGACTAAGGAAAATGAAGATACAAATATATCAAATACAAATTTTGCAATCGCTTCAAAATCTATGTATGGAACTCCAACAGGAATAACTCCATAAGTATAAGCAACCATTTTTATAAGAACTAAGTGACTATCTGTAATAAAAAAGTATAATATAAAAAGCATGTTTACTATATTTCCACTTACAGCGGTTTGAATGTTTGTCCCTGGATCCATAACCTTCGCCATAGAAAAACCAAACTGCGTATCTAATAAATCTCCTGCAACAGATAACATATAATAAAAAAGATAAAATACAAAACTAAAAATAAAACTAATAAAAAGTTCTTTTCCTATGCATAACAATAAATCTATTGCTGTAGGATCAAAGCTTTCATCTAACTTTACAACTGGTGCAATAATTAAAGTTGAGCCTAAAATAAGTGCAACTTTCACTTTTGCTATTACATTTTGTCTTTGAAAAATAGGATTAAATAATATTATACCAGCCATACGTACAAAGACCAAAATATATAAATATATATTGTCAAAAAAAATGCTTATATCAATAAAAATCACACCTTTAAATATTTGCTATTTTATCAAAAATCAGTACAAAAAACTCATTCATCATGGAAATCATCCACGAACCTAGTACAAAAAGTAATAAAGTCATAACGAGTAATTTAGGAACAAAAGTCAATGTTTGTTCATGTATTTGTGTTGCGGCCTGAAAAATAGCAACTACCAAACCTATAAGTATACTTGATATTAACAAAGGGCCTGCCAACTTAAATGCTATAAGCATTGCACTTTGAAATATTTCTAAAACCTCACCTTGATCCACAAAAACACTCCCAAACGTATTTATAAAATGTATTAATGAAAACTCACTATCAATGATTGTATTAGTAAATTCCAACCATCAACTAAAATAAACAGCAAAAGTTTAAATGGTAAAGAAATCATAGCCGGCGGTAACATCATCATACCCATTGACATAAGTGTACTGGAAACCACCAGGTCCAATATTAAGAATGGAATGTATATTAAAAAGCCTATTATAAATGCTCTTTTTAATTCACTAGTTATAAATGATGGTATTATAACTACTAAACTAAGTTCTGTAAGCTTTTCTTTGTCTGTATAGTCATTTTCATTTAACATTTCTCTTGCATCTGCAAGTGACAAAAACAACTGTAAATCCTTGTCATATATTTGTTTTAACATAAAAACCTTAAGTGGCTTTATTCCATTATCTATTGCCTCTTCTTGAGTTATTTTTGCCTCTTTATATGGCATATATGCAGTATCTTTTATTTCAATAAATACAGGTAACATAATAAATATAGTCATAAATAAAGAAAGTCCAACTATAACTTGATTTGGAGGGGAGTTTTGTGTACCTAAAGCATTTCTCAAAAAAGAAAGCGATATTACTATTCTTGTGAAACTGGTCATAACTAATAAGAGCGATGGTATTATCGCCAAAAAAGCCAATAAAAACAACATATCTAAAACACTAGACACATTGTCTGCCTCTCCAGAGCTTATGTCAACATTTATAGAACTTGCACTTACCTTTGAAGAAGATGTCAAAAAAACAACTATAATAAATAAAATTAAACTTACAATAAAAATTATTGAGTTTTTAATAAGTGTGTGTTTAGCTTTTACTTCACCTTTTATCATTTTTTACATCCTTTTTTGTAGTTTTATCTATTATTTTTTTAAATACATCAGAAAAATCAGGCTGAATATTCTGCTCCAATGATATGTCTAAACTTTCAGGATTTATTTCTTGTAAAACAGAAATATTTTGAGAAGTCACACCTAGTAAAAGGTATTTATCTGTAGCTTTTACTATTATTATACACTTATCTTGACCCAATGTCAAAGTCTCTATTAATTTTATATTTTTGGATTTACTATTTTTAAAATTATATTTTTTACCTATAAATCTAGTTGTATATAGTGCCAAAAAGATAACAACAACAATCCCCAAAAACGCCATTATCAAGGAAATACCCTGATTTAACGGCGATTGACCACCGGTCATAAAAATAATTCGACTCAATTTTTGGTTCCTCCGCTTATATTAATTTGTTTGTTATGCTCTTTGTATTTATTATTTCAGAAATTCTAACAGCAAAATTATCATTTATAACCATTACGTCTCCCTTTGCAACTAAATTTCCATTTGCAATAATATCTACAGGTGCTCCTGCTTGTTTTTCTAAATTTATAATTGTACCTGGGGCAAAGCTAAGTATTTCTCTCATTTTTCTCCTTGTTTTCCCTATCTCTACATCTATTTTTAATGAAATATCCATTAAAAGATCCACATGGTTTTCTTTTTCTGCATTTTCAAAACTTGATGGCTGATCAGAAAAATCAGGAAACTCACTTTCAGAGATATTTACATATGTAAAGTTCTTTTTAGTTCTTAAACTACCTATATCAATTGGTTTTCCATACTTTATAGTTTCAGCAGGTTTATTTTCATTTGTTTTAACCTGTTCATCTTTAGACTGATTTCTATTTTTTAATAAATCTCTTTCTATCTCTCTATTTATTTTTCTGGCATTTTTTTCATTCATCTTTTTTAAAATTAGTTCGGATAAATCCAAAGAGTACAAAACCATAAACCTACCACTAAGTATATCTTTTATGTTCAAAATACAACTTGAAACTACAGTTTCTTTTATATCTGATTTAGCAATAATTCGAGAAATTTCATTTACATTTTCAAAGAGTTTTACTTCCTCAAGCGAAACAGTAACTTCTTCTTCAAAAAATGCTGTTAATTGCATTGAAATAGCACCATAAATTTGATTAAATACTTCTTTTATTGTGGCTATATTTATTTCATCTAGTTCTAAAGCCTCAAGAGAATTCAAATCTTTATTCATCAGTATCCCTAAAATTGTATTTACCTCATTTGTAGAAATAAATAAAATAGCCTTACCTTTTAAACAACCTGTATAATTTAAAGAGATAATTAAAGCTGGCTTATATAAGCCAAAACTTATTTTTTCTATCTCTTTTACTTCGGTTTTAAAAGAAGTTATTTCCGTTTCACTACTTACTAAAGTTTCTACCGCTTCTGAAGCAGCCTTTAGCTCATCATCAAGCATCTGTGCTATTAATTCTAACTCAATATCATTTATTTTAGAAGCCATGCTCATTAAAATAAAATCTCCTCTCTATTATAACATTTCTCCAAAAAATAAAATTAGAGAAAAAAACTTTCTAAACTTATTTTAACATAAAAAATAAAAATTTAATATACTTTTTAAAAATTTTGTTACTATTCAGCCTAAAGGTAAAGTTTACAATTTTGCAAGAGTTTCGACTTTGCTGAGTCAATCAAGCTTTTCGTTCGCTCTGGACCTTCGGTAAAACATATACGCCCTATATATATGACTGAATAGTAATAAAATTTTCTATTTAACAAATATAAACGCTCCTAATTTTACTTAAGATAGCGTTTATATTAATTTATTCAGATATCATTTCATCAATAGCCCCTGTTTTTGTATTAAAAGCAGCTCCAATTACACTTAATAATTCTTCGTTCTGACCTATAGCACTCTTTTTGCTTATAATAACTATTTCTACTCTTCTATTTTGAAGACGCCCTTCTTCAGTTTCATTTGTAGCTATAGGATAGTCTCCTGCCAAACCTAGTGCAACTAACTTAGTAGAAGGAACTGCGAATTGCCTTTCAAAGTAGTTAGAAATATTACTCGCCCTTTCAGAAGATAAAATTCTAGAATCTTTATCCGAATAAGGACTTATTGCTGTATGTCCTTTTACAACAATCAGTGCTATTTGTTCTTCTACACTTTTTAATCCTTCTCCTAAAAATTCCATTATAGGCACACTTTCAGGTCGTATTTCCGCCATGTCTGGTAAAAAAATTATATTGTTTTTAAACTGTATATATATGTTTTTATCTGCAGTTTCTATATCTGTCACACTATTCTCGACCGCACTTTGTTTAACTTCTATATTTTCCTGCATATTATTTTCTTCTATATAAGACTGTATGTAATAAAACAATTCGTTAAAGTCTATATCAAACGTAATTTCTTCCTCTGGCTTACCCTCAGTTTCCCCAGAACCTGTGCCTTGATTATTTAAAGCATCTTCGCCTTCACCCTCTGGTGTGAATACTATTTGTTCAACTTCCACTGGACCTTCAGTATTAAACGCTCTAACCAATTTTGCCCATTTATCTTGTTCAATAGTGGACATACTATATAAAAGTACAAAAAATGTCAGCAAAAGTGTTACCATGTCACCATAAGTATCCATCCAGTTTCCGCCACTCTCTTCGTCACGTTTTTTCGCCACTTTTACCACCATCCTTTGTGTGTGTTTTATTTACTTCGTTGTCTGTTCTTTAGGTGTATATTTTATATTTGATGGGAGAAGTCTTGCTAGTTTTTCTTGAATAAATGTAGGATTATCTCCATCCTGGATTGATTGAACGCCTTCACTAATTATCATTTTACATAAATATTCTTCTTCATGTCGTTTTTTTAGTTTATTTGCAACAGGTTTAAAAAATAAATTTGACAGTAAAACCCCATATAGTGTTGTAATAAGTGCAACTGCCATATTTACGGCTAGTGAATCTGCATCGTCTAAGTTCCCCAAAAGATTAATAAGCCCTATAAGTGTTCCTACCATTCCAAAAGCAGGTGCATAATCAGAACCTTTTAAATAAAAAGCCATTGATTCTGAATGTCTTTCATCTAAATATTCCAGTTCAGTATCCAATAGTGTTTTTACTTTTTTCGGATCAACTGAGTCAACTACCAAAAGCAATGAATTTTTTAAGAACTTGTCCTCAACTTGATTTAACTTATCTTCTAGTGCAAGCAAACCATTTATTCTAGCTTCCTTTGCAAAGCTTACTATTTGCTCAATAAAATCTGTTGGCTTATATTTTGTTGGCTTCACCATTATCTTCATATGTTTTGGTATTTTTTTAAAAGACTGTGGTGCAAAAGAAACCATCAAAGCTGAAAAGGTTCCACCAAAAACTATTAACACACTATTAGGATCCCAAAACCCTTTTAGTTGTGAAACTATTATAGTTTGAGCACCAGTTTCAGGGTCTTTCCCAAGTATTATACTGAAAACCATTAATGCTGCTGCTATAATCCATCCCAACAACGATAATAAATCCATGTATATCCCACCTTTATATTGTTTTCTCTATCTATTTTTAATCAATATCTTCCCTAGAATTATTTATTATGTCTTTAAATATTTTTCTTCTATAACTAATAGTTTTTTCAATAACTTCATGCATAGGCTCCTCAACAATATAAACATTTCCATTAGATAATCTTATAATCGTATCTGGTGTTTCCTGTATAGTTTCTATTAAATCACAATTTAATGTAAACTGCTCTCCATTTAATTTAGTTAAAATAAGCATAATGGCTCCTTTTATTGTGATTGTTTTTAAATGTGTATATATATTTTGTTAACACAAAGAGTCAAGCTCTTTGTGTTAACTTTTAATTATCGTTTTAAGTTAATTAACTCTTCAAGCATTGTATCCGAAACGGTTATAAGTCTTGAACAAGCTTGGAATCCACGTTGAGTTGTAATCATACTTGCAAATTCATTTGAAAGATCAACGTTTGAAGCTTCTAGTGTACCTGCTGCAAGTGACCCTGTTCCATTTACTCCTGGTTGAGTTAGCAATGGATCTCCTGAGTTTGCAGAAACTGCAAAGTATGTATTTCCTACTTGTAATAATCCAGATGGGTTTTGAAATGTTGCCAAGTCTATTCTTCCTATTTCTATTTGTCCCATACTTGGATGAATGGCAGATATAATTCCATTTTGCCCTATTCCTATACCAGTTAGGTTAGCTATAGTTTGTGCACCACCCTCTGTACCATCTTTTAATGAAAAATTCATTGAAGACAAGCCTAGTTGTTTAGATGGTTCACTTGGTTCCATAGTAGCTGCACCAGTCAAAGCAGTTAAATTATATGCATTTATTGTATTTAAACTGGGATATGATATTATAAAGGCATCTGCATTATCTGTTCCATTTCTCTTTAAAACTACTGAACCAGCTGTTTCTAATTGTGATTCTGTAACTATTGCAGAATATGGACCTACATTTATAGTTAAATTATTATTTGCATCTAAAGCCAAAGACATATTTGCATTTGGATCATTTCCAGTAAAAGCATCATTTACAGAACTGACTGAAAAATAAGAAGATAATCCTGGAGGAACAGTAACTGAACCTGGTTGAACCCCAAAATTAGATCCAACTATTTCTAATCCAGATAATCCATTTACAAATTTCGCTGGATCATTCATTGTGATCAAAAAATCGCCTGCTGGATGTTCTGTTCCACCGTTTGCTCTTGTAACAGCATCGTTCACAGCATTTTGAAAATCTTGCATTGATGTAAAGTTTTCATTGGGATTTACTCTAATCAAAACTGAATTACTTGCAACTACTGCTTCAGCCCTTTGACCTACTGGTAAAGCTGTACTAACAGTAAACGCCATGTTTAAATTTCCATATGTATTTGTTTCAGAAGATTTTATTGTGAAATCTATACCATTTATTCTATTTTCCGCACTAGAAGTAGATGGATTTAAAAAAGGTAAATTTATTTTTATTTTATTGGATGCAGGTTCTTGACCTGTAGGATTACCACTTACACCTAAAACAAAATTACCATTTGCATCAACAAAATTTCCTTCTGCGTCTATATCTAAGAGGCCTGCTTTTGTATAAAAAACATTTCCGTCTGGATCCATTACTTGAATATATCCTTCACCAGTTATAGCAACGTCCATAGAATAGCCTGTGGTTGACATTATAGATTGTGCATGATTTACGTCTACACTAGCTAATTTTGAACCATATCCTATTTGTGTTGCATTTTGTCCTCCAGATTGAGCTGTTGCACCTGATGCATTTGTTGTTGTTTGATAATACACATCTCTAAAAGTAGCTCTACTTGATTTATAACCATATGTACTTACGTTGGCTATATTATTACCTATAACGTCCATTTTTGTTTGATGTGTTGTCATTCCTGCTACTCCAGCATATAAAGATCTTACCATAATAATTACTCCTCTCATTAATAAGAGACCGTAAACCTATCTGTCATTCTAGGCTTTGTTAGCTTCCTCAAGAGGTCCGGCTAAATTATAACAGTCCCTTCAATATTTGTGAATACATTCCCCTTTAACTCTTCATTATTCACAGTAGTAATAACGGTATTGTTTTTAACACTTACAATAAAAGCAGCTGAATCTACCAAGATTAAAGTATCGTCCAGTCCCTTTTCCTTTGCTAATTTAACACCGTCATTTAACCGCTCCAAATCTGAATTAGTTAAATTAATATTGCGTTGAATTACTCTGTTTATAGCATGCTTTGAAAAATTAACTTCGTTGTCTTTGCCATTTAATTTTTCTAGCAAAACATCTTGAAACGAACCTTCCTTGGTTTTATTTGATGTATCTATAGTTTGTGCCTGTGGTATCCCTGTAATTATAGGTAAGGAAACCCTTTTTAATAAGATATCATCCATAGCTAATCGACTCCTTTCACATTAGCCCAATTATAACTGTGTGCCATTTACCATTTCTGTAATCATTTTTTCTTCATCTGCAATTTGCTTTGATGTATAAAGTTGTTTTATTTGATCAGGAGAAAATGGTTTTCCATTTACAAATATTCTATATTCGCCTTTTTCAATGGAGATTTTCTCAACGTAACCTTCTGTTATATCCTGTGTTCCACCAACTTTGTTTTCACCAGCAACTGCATATTTTCCCATCATCGACATAATATAATTTTGCTTAGAATACTCACCTAATTCCATCATCTGTTGCATAGATGCAAACTGTGCAAGCTGAGATAAATATTGAGTATCATCTACAGGATTCATAAAATCTTGATTTGTAAGTTGTGCAAGCATAAGATTAAAGAAATCCTCTACCTTAAGTCCATCTTTTTCCTTGTCCGAAAAAACTGCATTATTATAATCAGGGTTTGTATTTGCAACTGCTGAGTTAGAATTGTTTTGGTTATTACCATACAGTTTATCATAATTTCTTTTTGGAATTGAATCTATTGGCATTTTAACTCACCTCTTTCACACATCCAATTCAAACCATTCTTCAGATTTTTCATCAATATATTCTTCTAGGTTGAAAACTTTTTTATGATTTTGATCTTCTTTTTGTTTTTCACTTTCAGAATTTTGATTTTCTGATTGTTCCTCATAGCCTTTATAGTTTGATTGATCTGGAGTTTTTTCAACATTAAAACTGTTTAATGTTGCATTTAAAGCTTTTAGAGAATTTTCCAAATTTAAAAATTCACCATTTAAAAGCTGCATTGTTTTTTCTGAACTAAATGATAAACTTATACTCATTTCACCATTTTCAAGCTTACTCATCTTAACTAAAATTTCTCCTAATCCCGCTGGACGTAACTTTATAGAAAAATCTTCTTTACCTAGTTTTATATTTTGCTCTATTATTTCAACAGTTTTGTTTTCTAAGTTTTTAATGTCCTGCTCCGAAAGCTTTTCCGAATTAAATTTAATAGTATTTTCAACATTTTTGTTGCTAATTTGAAAATTATTTATTTCCTCATTTTCATTTTCGTTTGAATTTATATTTTCTTTTTCAGAAATTATACTTTTTACATTTCTTATTGCTTTATAGTATTCTATTTCCTCTTTTGAAAAATTATTTTCACTGGTTGAAACATTTTTTAAAACTTCATAATCAACTTTTACATCTGAATTTAGATTAAATTCTTTTTGAGAAACTTCATTTAGAGATGTTTTTTCATCCACAAAATTTGCAAACTTGAAATCAATGTTGTTTAAAACTTGTTTACCTGAAACAGATAATTTTTCCGGTTCAGTTAAAAGATTTAAGTTTTTATAGCTTACAGCTCCTTTTAAATCCATAATATTTAAGGTTTTTAAAATTTCTTCAAACTTTACTGGACTTACTTCATTTTGATTTAAAATAGCGTATAACTGCTGAACATCATCTTGAGAAAATAACGAAGATACATCAACTTGTTTAATTAAATCTAAGGTTTCAGTTGCTTCCATTGATGAAGTATTTTCATTTTTTCCAACAAAATCATCAAAAGTAAAATTCTGTTCAACACCTATCATTGCAAAAATTTCAGCTAAAACATCATCCGTTATTTTTTTATTGTTGTTTACAACAATAGGATTTTCCGAAATAACTTCTGGAGATTGTTGTATATTTGACATTACATCCATAAAACTCTTCGTTTCAGATTTTTTTTCTGATTTTGAGTTTTCTTTTTTTGGCTCGGGAATTTTAACAGCTACTATTTCCATTTTTATCACCTCCATTCTGTTTAGAATGCTAATATTCATCCATATTTGTAAGGCAAAAATATTTTACCCAAGGTTCAGGGTGACCAAAAATCTCAGTCGACTATGCAGAGTCAAAACTCTGAAAAATTAGAAACATTACCTTTAGTGGCTGAATGGTAACTTTAGAATAGGTTTTTAAAGCTATCCTTATGCATTATTGGTAGCAAGTTTAAAGGAAATTAATTCCTCTATTAAAAGTTCACTTTCTTTTAGTTCTTGCTTACGATATTCCTCAAGCTGTTTTTCTTCAAGTTTATCCAAAGTTGCAACATCTTGCAGAAGATTAACCACGTGTTTCCTTTGTCTTTCAATATTCGACTCTAAAACTTGTAAATGTGTTTTAACTTCATCTATCTCATGAATAATGCACTCTCTACAATATTCGGTTGCTTTTATTTTTTTTAAAGTGGTTCCTATTTTACATTCTTCATTTATATGATTTACTAGCCTAATTTTTTCTGTTTCTAAACACTTGCATTTTTCTTCAATTTGATTGTACTCCGCTCTAAGTTTAGCTAAAAGAGTTTTTTCTTTTTCCAGAAATTGTTTTTTATAATCTCTCGTTTTTTGTAGTGTAAATTTAAATTTAACCATTCCCATCACAATCCTTTCTAGAAAAACAAAACAATAAATTATGCTAAAATCTCTTCCATTATACTTATTGTTTCTTCTACGGTAAATCTTTCAGATACTTTTTGCTGTAAAAATGAGTTTATTTTATTTATCTTACCAATGGCATAATCCAAATCTGGGTTACTACCATTTTTATAAGCTCCAATAGTTATCAAATCTTGATTTTCTTGATATAAAGACATCAGCCTTTTCATCTCTCCAACTAAGTTTTTTTGATCTTCATCAACTATTTCATTCATAAGTCTGCTTATACTTGCTAAAATATCAATAGCCGGATAATGATTTTTCATAGCTACCTTTCTAGATAACATTATATGTCCATCTATGATACTTCTTACAGTGTCTGATATAGGTTCATTTGCATCATCACCCTCAACTAAAACTGTATATATTCCAGTTATAGAGCCAGTTTCAAAGTTACCTGCTCTTTCAAGAAGTTTTGGTAAAGTAGCATATATAGATGGTGTATATCCTCTAGCAACTGGTGGTTCTCCTATACTTAATCCTATTTCTCTTTGTGCCATACAAAATCTTGTCAAGGAGTCCATCATAAGTAAAACATCTTTACCCTTATCCTTAAAATATTCAGCAATTGCAGTAGCCGTAAGTGCACATTTCGAGCGTATCATAGCAGGCTGATCAGAAGTAGCAACAACTAAAACAGATCTTTTTAAACCCTCTTCGCCTAAATCTCTATTAATAAATTCTAAAACTTCTCTTCCACGCTCACCCACTAGAGCAATTACATTTACATCTGCACTTATGTTTCTAGCTATCATGCCCATCAAGGTACTTTTACCTACACCACTCCCTGCAAATATGCCCATTCTTTGCCCTTTTCCTATTGTGAGCATTCCATCAATAGCTTTTATTCCAAACTCCAAAGGCATAAATATAGGTGGTCTTAACATAGGATTTGAAGGTTCACCATTTATAGGATAATAATCACCCTCTTTAATTTCACCCTTGCCATCTATAGGCTCACCTAAAGCATTTACAGTTCTTCCTATTAAACTATCGCTCATTCTAACCTTTAATTTTTGATCAGTATTTTTCACATAACTTCCATACCCTATACCTTCAATATCTTCATAAGGCATCAATAAAACTTTATCGTTTTTAAAACCAACCACCTCAGAAAGAACATCTTTTCTTCCACTAATGGAGATGTTACATACATCTCCTATGTTACAAGATATCCCCGAGGCCTCAACAGTAGTTCCAACTATTTGTTCTATTTTTCCTAAACAAGTATAAAAATCATTCATCCTTATATATCTTTTAAATTCAGATTGATCAAGTGTTATATTTTTCATTTAAAGTTTCTCCTAAAGAATCTTTAATATTATGAATTTGAGTTTTAACAGATGCATCTATTAATCTATCTGGTGACTGAATTACTACAGTTCCTTCATCATAGTCTTCTAGTAAATGAATCTCTAATTTTTTTGCCAAATCACCTTTTAACATTTCTTTTTCAAGTGATTTCGCTAAGTCAGGCAATTTACTAGATATTTCAATTGTTACCCATTTTGCATCTTTTATCATTTTCATTGTAGTTTTAACTAAGTTGTTTAAAACTAATTCATTTTCCGATATTTTGCTATATATTACTTTTTCAGCTATTTCAATAGATAATGATTTTAACTCATTTGCATATTTTTCAAAGTAGTTTTTTTCAGATATATATAGTTCCTTTATTTTTTTTTCTATATCTGAAATAATCTTATCAACAGCTTCGCTTTTTTGATTTATTCCCTCCTGAAGCCCTTCTAAATATGCATTTTCTTTTATAGAAATAGCTTCTGCTTTAGCTTTTTCAATAATAGAGTTCGCTTCCAATTCTGCAGAATTTTTAATTTGTATGGCATCCTCTTTTGCGTCGCTTATTATAGCATGTCTTTTGGTTTCCAACAAACTAGAAGTTGATTCAAATATCCTATCTGCTTCCTCCTGGGCTTCTTCGATTATAGAATCAAACAACTTCTTGGCTTCTTCAGAATTGCACTCCACATCTACATTAACCTTTGCTTTTTTTGGTGGTTCAATTTTTTTGTCGGGAATGCTAATCTTTTTTTCAACTTCTTTTATCTCATTTGATTTAAATATTTTATACAATTATTTCATCCTTTCCTCCCTTGGAAATGACGATTTCACCAGCTTCTTCTAGTTTTCTAATAACACCCACTATTCTTTGCTGAGCTTCTTCAACATCTCTTAAACGAATGTTATGTAAATATTGTATATCTGTCTTAATAGTATCTTGTTGACGTTGAGACATATTTTTGTATATTGTTTCTGAAACTTCTTCATTTGAAGCCTTAAGAGCAATAGTAAGATCTTTGACATCACATTCTCTAATAAATAATTGAACCTCAAGATCATCAAGATAAATAATATCTTCAAATGTAAACATTTTTTCCTTAATTTCTTCTGCGAGATCTGGTTCCGTTTTCTTAAGCTCATCAAATATATGTTTCTCTGTATGTCTATCGACTCTGTTCATTATTTCAGCAATATAATTAACTCCACCAAATTCCATAATACTTACAGAAGCGATTGAAGACGCTTTCTTAGACAATACATCCTCAACAACCCTTAATATTTCAGGTGATGCTCTATCCAAAGAGGATATTCTTTTAATTACATCTACTTGAATTTCTGGTTCTAGTTCTGAAATAATTTGTGCGGCTTGATCTGATGTTGCATATGATAAAACTATTGCTATAGTTTGTGGATGTTCATTATGAATCATCATAAGCAAGTTTTTATAATCTATTTTTCTTATAAACTCAAAAGATCGTTGTCGTCCAGCTTTTGAAACTCTTTCCCATAGGTACGCTGAACGCTGTGCACCAAAAGCTTTTTCCAATACTTGTCTTGCGTATATTTCTCCACCTTCGGTTATTACTTTTTGAGCAACGCACAAATCATAAAACTCTTCAACTATAGCATTTATTTCCTCAGCCGAAAGTTTTTCTATTTGTGCTATTGCTGTTGCAATTTCCTCTATTTCATCATCTCTAAGGTGTTTAAATACTTCTGACGCACTTTCTGTTCCAAGAGCAATCAATATGGCAGCTACTTTTGTAACTGATTTTATTCTAGGTTTTGATGTTGCCGCCATTTATAATTCATCCTCCTTTAACATAGATCTAATAATTGCAGCAGTTATTTCAGGATTTTTCTTCACAAATGTTCTTACTTCATTTGCCACATCTTTTTCCTGTTTATTATGCATTTCTGCTGCTTCTGATATACTTACAACTTGACTATCATCTATAGCTTGCTGTAAAGTACGTATAGCTTCGTCGCTTTGCTGTTTTTGAATTCGTAATTTTCTTTTATTTAACTTATGCATTATAAAAATTATAAGTAAAATTATAATTAATATAACTGCTAAAGCAAGTCCTAAAATTATATACAATTTTTCTCTGTTTAAAGCATCTAATTCCTCTTCTGTCTTTTCAGGAACTTCTGGGACTATTTCAGCAAGTTTTTGTTGTAAATAAACAGTTATATTTTCATTTTGTATATTTGTTGCATTTCTAACCAAATTCATAACCTGTTCTTCATTTACCCTTATATCAACACCCTCGTCTGCATTTATTATTACAGATATAGTAGCATTACTCAAAACACCTGGTGCTCTTTCTGTTTGCGTAAGAATTTCTCCTATCGCCCATTCAGTGTCTCTTTTATAATGGGTGGCATCTTCATTTGTTATTCCATCCTCAGGATTTTCATAAGTTATTACTTCGTCAGTATTATCTTCTTCACCAACTATTCCATTTGGGTCTATAAGCTCGTCTTCTGTTTTGTATTCTATTTGTTGGTTTTTCTTTACCCCTTCACCATCTTCGTTGGTAATTAGTTCTTTAGCCTCCCTAATAACCTTATCCCAATCTATTTTTACTGTAGCTACAGCTACTACGTTTACTTCATCTTCTTCATCAAATAAACCTTCTAATAATTTTTGTGCATTTTCTTCAAGTTGCTTTTTTAGTCTTTCTTCATATTTAACCTTATCTTCAACATTTATACTGTCTTCTGTTTCAAGTTCCTCAGCTGCAAAAAGTTCTTTCCCTGTAGACGTATCTGAAACAGTTACATTTTCAAATTCAACTAACTGAGCACTATATGATACCAACTTTTTTATAGCAGAAACATTTTCAGCAGTAAACTTTTCTGGCTCGTATAGACTCAACAAAACACTAGCCGTGGCCTTTTCCTTTGTATCCTGCCATACATAATCACTTTTTTTAGGGAAACTTATGGTTACTATAGCCGATTTTACTCCATTTATTCTAGATATGGTTGTTTGTAAT
>JAEXNS010000023.1 GCA_023439605.1 Bacillota bacterium
GAAATAGGGTTTGCCCAATATGGATTTTTAGGACAAGCAGCTAAACTTGCAGCCTCTCTAACAGTCAATTCAGAAACGCTCTTTCCAAAAAAAGCGATTGATGCAGCTTCAATTCCATATAGATTAAAATAATCTTCAGATTGTCCAAAATAAATATTATTTAAATATGCCTCTAGTATATCATCTTTAGTATATTTTTTTTCAAGTTGGATTGCTCTAAATATTTCTCTTAATTTTCTTTCCCAATTTACCTCATCATCAAGAGTAATATTTTTTATAAGTTGTTGTGTTATACTAGAGCCACCATGTTGTGAACTATATATAGGAATAAATAAATTAACAAAAGCAGCAAAGGTTCTTTTGAAGTCAACCCCATCATGAGAATAAAAACGCTCATCTTCTGTGTAAATAAATGCATTCTTTACATGGTCAGGGATTTTATCTAAATCTACAGGTATTCTAGCATCATTGTTTCTAGGAGTTATCTTGTATACTAAATCGTATTCACCAGAATTTGTGTTTTTGGTATATATATATGAAGAATAGCTACTAGTTGGATCAGCAATATCTACATCGGCAGAAGAATTCATAAAGTCCATTAAATAAATAGTTATTGCAGTAGTTACAATTGTACCGGTTATAATTGTAATCAATAAAACAGAAAAAATAGTAGTAGCAATTATACTTAAGAATCTCAATAAAAAAGTTAAAATGATATTAGGTTTTTTTCTTTTTTTAGGTTTTATATCTATATTTGTGTTTTGACTATTGGTAATATTATTTTGAATGCTCACTGGTTTGGATTTTGAGGGTGCATGTTGTATAGGGATAGATTTTCCGCTTGCTATTGCATCAGCTACACGTTTCTTCTTTTTAATTATTTCAGACTGTATATCTATCGAATGTCTATTTTTATCCAAATTTTTATTATCCATACTTAATTTTTTTATCTTTAATTTTGATAAAAATACTCCTCTCTTTTTTTTGGCAAACATAATAATAAATTTTTAAATACATTTTTTGTGCAATTTTAAAAATTAAAGAAAGAGATATTAATAAAACTTAAAATAATACACAAATATAATTAATCATACAAATTCATTATATCATATTTCTATAAATTTGTTAAGTAAAATTTTTAAAATAAATAATAATATTTTTTATTGTTTAAAAAAAAGTTATTATTACGATTGTATTTATATATTATTTTGTGTTTAAATGGTTGAAATTTAATTCTTATTGAAAGGAGAGTTAATTAAAACATGATGTATTTGGTGAATTATAAGATTGTATTAATTAACAAATAAATAGTATGGTTGAATTAAATAATGAAAATGTTTTCAATATGAATAATTTTTTCGAAATTGTACCGGATTTGTTATGTATTGCAGATTTAGAAGGTAATTTTATAAAATTAAATGAAGTATGGGAAGGTGTTTTAGGATACACTTTAGATGAACTAAAAAAAATCAAATATTTAGAGTTAATTCATCCGGAGGATATGCACGATACTTTAAAAGCTTTAGATAAACTTAAGGAAAATAAAGATGTAACTGATTTTGTAAATAGATACAGGTGTAAAAATAATAGTTATAGATACATAGAATGGTATTCTAAAACTTTTGGAGGATACATATATTCATCAGCAAGAGATATAACAGAAAAAATAGAAAAGCAAATTATTATAAACGAGAAAGAAGAAAATTTTAGACTTTTTTTTGAAACAGTAGACGATTTGATTTTTATAGCAAATGAAAATGGAGAAATTTTATATACAAATACGGCAGTAAAAGAAAAGTTGGGATACACGGAAGAAGAATTGAGAAAAATGAATATATTAGATGTTCATCCGAGTTCTAAAAGGAGAGAAGCAGAAGAGATATTTATTGAAATGTTCAAAGGATTGAGAGATTTTTGCCCTTTACCTCTTAAAATGAAAAATGGGAGTAATTTGACAGTAGAAACACGAATATGGTTTGGAAAATGGAATAGTGAAAAATGCATATATGGAATATCTAAAGATTTATCTAAACAGCAAGCGGCTTTAGAAAAATTTCATAAGTTATTTGATAATAATCCTGCACTTATGGCAGTAAGTTCTATTTCAAATGGTGTTTTTTTAGAAGTTAATAATTCTTTTTTAGATAAATTAGGTTATAGCAAAGAAGAAATAATAGGTAATACTAGTGATAACCTTAACTTATTTGTAGATAGTGAAATACACAAAAAAGTTTCTAAAATATTAAAAGAAAATAATTGTATCAAAAATATAGAAATGAAAATTAGAAAAAAAAATGGTGATATTCTTACAGGTTTGTTTTCAGGAGAGGTTATTTATAACCAAGATTCAATGAATTTTTTAACTGTTATGATTGACATAACAGAACAAAAAAGACTTTCATTAGAAATTGAAAGTCAAAGAAATTATGCACAAATGCTTTTAAATATTGTCCCTAGTGCGGTTTTTTCTGTAAACAATAATTGTGAGGTTATTAGTTGGAATAAGCGTGCAGAACAGATAACAGGTTTTGAAGAAAAAGAAGTGTTAGGGAATAAATGCACAGTATTCGCTGATGAACCTTGTACTGGAAGATGTGGGCTTAATTGTTCAGATTTATTGAAACCTGTATTTAATAAAGAATGTACAATAATAAAGAAAAATGGAGAAAAAATATATGTTTCTAAAAATATTGACGTGATAAAAAATGCTGATGGAATTAAAATAGGTGGAATAGAATGCTTTGAAGATATAACAGAATTAAAAAAGCATGAAAAAGAACTTGAAACAGCAAAAAATTTAGCGGAAACTGCAAATATAATGAAAAGTCAGTTTCTGGCTAATATGTCCCATGAAATAAGAACTCCAATGAATGGTGTAATTGGATTTATGGAATTGTTACAAAAAACCAGCTTATCTTCAGAACAAATAGAATATATAAAAGAAGCTAAATCTGCATTAGATATTTTACTGTATTTAATAAATGATATATTAGATTTTTCAAAAATAGAAGCAGGAAGGTTAACAGTTGAAAATATAGC
>JAEXNS010000043.1 GCA_023439605.1 Bacillota bacterium
TAACCCCACTATGCATAAATGTACTATCTCCAATTACAGCAACTGACTTCTTTTCAGCATTTTCTCCTATAGCCTTATTAAATCCATGTAAAGTTGAAATAGAAGCACCCATACAAATTGTTGTGTCCATTGCATTTAACGGTGCGGATGCACCCAACGTATAGCACCCAATATCACCCAATACGTTTAATTTAAGTTTTGATAATGAATAAAATACTCCTCTATGAGGACATCCAGAACACATAACAGGAGGTCTCATAGGTAACATTTCTTCCAGAGATTTAAATTCTTTTTTTGTATTTAAAATTTTATCTGCAATTATTGATTGAGATAGTTCTCCAATAAATCCAAATAAAGATTTACCTTTTACATCCAACCCTAATTTTAAACATTGTGTTTCTATTATATCATCGAGTTCCTCTATAACATAAACTTCTTCAAACTTACTTGCAAAATCCATTAATAATTTTTCTGGCAATGGATTTACAACACCTAATTTCAAATAAGAAACTTTATCACCAAGTGCTTCCTTTGCGTATTGATAGGAAATTCCACTAGTTATAACACCTATATTTGTAGAATTAATTTCTATAGTATTTAGTTTAGTAGTTTCAGCAAAATCAATTAATTTTGCTGTTCTTTCTTCCACCACAACATGACGTGCTCTTGCAAAAGCAGGCATCATAACGTATTTTTGAGGATTTTTAACATATTCCTTCAATCCATTTTCTACCCTTGAATTTAATGAAACTATACTTTGAGAATGTGATACTCTAGTTGACAACCTGACTAAAACAGGAGTATCAAATTGTTCAGAAATTTCAAAAGCTAATTTTACATATTCTTTTGTTTCTTCTGAGTCAGCAGGTTCTAACATAGGAACCTTTGCAGCTACTGCATGATGTCTCGAATCTTGTTCATTTTGAGATGAATGCATACCTGGATCATCCGCCACAGCTATAACCAATCCACCATTTACACCAGTATAAGAAGCAGTATAAAGAGCGTCAGCAGCAACGTTTAAACCAACATGTTTCATTCCACTAAATGCTCTTGCCCCTGCAATTGACGCTCCAATAGCAACTTCAAGTGCAACTTTTTCATTTGGTGCCCACTCTGCATAAATTTCATTATATTTTGCAACTGCTTCTGTTATTTCAGTAGAAGGAGTTCCTGGGTAACTTGAAACCACCTTGCATCCACCTTCATACAGGCCTCTTGCAAATGCATCATTTCCTAACATAAGTTTTTTCATAGTAAATTAATTTTCCTTTCGTTTATTATAAAATAAATTAATTTTCATTTAACAAAAATTTTACTACTGCATCATTTTCATTACTATCAATTATACCTGTAGATAAGTTTTTTAGTTCTTCTCTAGCATTTGATACAGCATAAAATTTATCACAAGCCTCCATAAATGGTATATCATTTAAGTTATCACCAAATCCAATTATTTTTTCAGGTTTCAATAAATTACGAATATATTTTACTGCATTATACTTTGATGCATTTTCACTAAAAATCTCTAAATACCAGAGATTTTCAGTGTAATTATCCTTATAATATTCAAATTTTATAAAAGGTATCTCATTTACTAATCGCCTTAAAACATCTAAACTTGATTTTTCTCCTATAAATGTAAAATAAACAACTGCATCATCAATTATTTCATTAAAATCATCTATCTGTGAAAAACTCTTATAATATTTTTCGTATCTTTCTTGATAAAAGTCCTGCAATGCTTCGGTATCTAACTTTTGATAATATGTTATTAACTCGTCATTAACTATTTTATACATAAATCCATTTATATTTATTTTTTTTATTATTTTTATAATGTTATGCAATGCTTCTTTACATATATACTCATTTTTTATATGTTTATTATTTTGTATGTCATAAATAGTCACACCATTCATGAGTACTATTGGAAGATTTAATTTTAAATTTTTCAGTATTTTAAGTACTGATGCCGAAGTTCTTGCTGTAGCTATTGAAAAATTTAATCCATTATCTATAATCCTATTTAAATTTTCTTCTGCAAAAGAACTCAGTTCAGCATTTTTATTGAGTAATGTCCCATCTAAGTCTGATATATATAATGTTTTCATATTGTATTTTCTCTTAAATCTACTATTCTTTTAGCTTTTCCTTGAAATCTTTCTAAGGATTTATGTTCAACCAGTGAAACTTTTGTTTCTAAGCCTAGGACAACTCTTAACTTATGATGAATATCTTCTTTCAATTTTTCAAGTGCTCCATAATTTTCTAGCAGACTTGCATTTGCCATTTCAACCTTTACTTCCAGAAAATCTGTATAATGTTCTCTAGTCAATACCAGCTGATAATGTGGTGCGACCTCTTCAAATCCCATTAAAACACTTTCAATCTGAGAGGGAAATACATTTACGCCTCTTATTTTAAGCATGTCATCACTTCTGCCCTTTATTTTAGACATTCGTGCAAATGTTCTTCCACACTTACACTCATCATAATTTATATCAGTTATATCCTTAGTTCTATATCTTAAAATCGGAATGCCTTCTTTTGTAAGTGTTGTTATTACCAATTCACCAGTCAATCCTTTTGGTAAAACTTGAAGTGATGATGAGTCTATTATTTCAGCATAAAAATGGTCTTCGTTTATATGCATTCCATCCCTATAAATACATTCCCCGGATACGCCTGGTCCCATAAGTTCACTCATTCCGTAATTATCGGTAGCAAATAAATTTAACGTTTTTTCTATTTGGTCTCTCATTTCTGGAGTACATCCTTCTGAGCCGAATAAACCTAATTTTAAATTTATATTTTCCAATGCATGCATGTCTTTTGCTACTTCTCCAATGTACTGAGCATATGAAGGAGTAGAAACTAAAATTGATGTTTTAAAATCTTGCATAAGCATAATTTGCTTTTCAGTATTTCCACTAGATGTAGGAACTACAGTAGCTCCAATTTTTTCTAACCCATAATGTAAACCCAAAGCACCTGTAAACAAACCATAACCAAAGGATATTTGAACTATATCTTCATCTGTAGCACCAACTGCTATGCAAAGTCTAGCCATGCAATCTGACCAATTTTCAATATCGTTTTTTGTATACCCAACAACTGTAGGCTTGCCTGTCGTTCCTGAAGAAGCATGAATTCTTATTATTTCTTTTCTTGGTTTTGCAAAAAGACCAAAAGGATAAGTATCTCGAATATCCTCTTTTGTAGTAAAAGGTATATAC
>JAEXNS010000089.1 GCA_023439605.1 Bacillota bacterium
AAGTTTGCAATTTTACAGGAGTTTCGACTCTGCGGAGTCGACCGGGCTTTCCGGTCGCCCTGGACCTTCGGCAAAATATCTCTACCCTATACATATGGATAAATAGTAACTAGATTTTTAAAAAATCAAAACTTCAAAAGCTATAAAACATGAATATGAAGATTTGTAATTATTTCAACAATCCTATTTCATATTAGTATTATCTGATGATTTGGAAGTTGATTTATGGTTTGATCCATTGGATTCAAATCCTGATGGAGATAGTTTTTACGATTATGATGAGTGGTTAAATAATACAAGCCCTTTCGTTTATAACTTAACATTAGATGAATCGAAAGAAGCATTTTTAAAAGGTGCGGCGTTAGGTGATTGGGCAACAGCAGATAACATAGAAATACTTTTAGGACAGATAACATTTTCGTTTGTACCTTTTGTCGCAGATGCACGAGATTATTTCGCCAATGTTTTTGTTAATTTAGATACATGGGCAGCAATCTTTAATGTAGGCGGATTTGTCCTTGATTTTATTCCAGCTGCAGGAGTCGCTGGAGATGCAACAAAAGCTTTGCCGAAGCTGGGTAGATTTGTTGCAAAATATGCTGATGATGCCCCAAAGGTTGTTGAAGCAATTATAAGATCAAGTAAGCTTTTCCCAAATGCAGATGAGGTTCTACCTGGATTGGTCAAAATTCTACCTGCTGGAGCACTTGATGACATAGCAGGATCTATTAAAAATGGGGATAAAATTACAAAGTCTGATTATACAGAGCTAAAGAAAGTATTTGAAGCTGCTGAAAAAAATGTAGATACACCATTAATTTTAATTGGCACAGAATATACCGATTCATATGTCCAAAAATTACAAGAAGCATATAAGTTATTTAAGGATAAAGGTTATAATATTGGTGATCATGGTCTGAATCGATTGTTTAGTCGAATAAAGCAAGAAAAAATCAGTTCGGTTGAAGAAGTATTTGATGTTCTTACTAGTGGAACAAAATATAAAGATACTGTTAAAGGTGGAATAGTGATGTTTAAAAATGGTGTGTCAGTTCATATAGCTGATGATGGATTTATTAAAACCATTGTAGGTAAAGCTAAGGTTAAAGAAACATGGGAGATTATTAAGTGAAAAGTGATATTATAATTAATCTTATCAACGATTTTGTTAATAAAAATATTTCAGAAAAAATATCGGTGAAAGATATACTTTCTTTTAGAGATGAGTATGATGATTTAATTGATAATAATAGAAATATATTGATTTCAGAAATCGGTCCATATAAATATGAGTTACTGGATGATATTTATATGATACTTGAAATGTATGAAGAAGATGAGAATATCAGAAAAATAGAAAAATATTGTATAGATGAGCATCAACTTATGAAAAAAATATCTGAAAAATTTGAATGTATTCGTAAGTAAAACGAAATGTCTGATGAAATAGGAGTAAAATAAAGGAACACTATTTTTTGATTTTCTATTGCTTTATATATGATGCGTTTAATGATCTGGAATTAATATACATATAAGAGCGCATAATAAAGTGTGTAAGTTATTGGTGAAAAACTTATGCACTTTATTGCATTACAGTTTATCAAAGGTGGACTACTAGGAGATTTTGATATTCCGGATACTATTCCTGGATTGATAGGTCAGATATCTGCTTCATTCGTTCCAATAGTGGCAGATGTAAGAGATTATTTCGCCAATGTTTTTGTTAATTTAGATACATGGGCAGCAATCTTTAATGTAGGCGGATTTGTTCTTGATTTTATTCCTGCAGCAGGAGTCGCTGGAGATGCAGCAAAAGCCTTGCCGAAGCTGGGTAGATTTGTTGCAAAATATGCTGATGATGCCCCAAAGGTTGTTGAAGCAATTATAAGATCAAGTAAGCTTTTCCCGAATGCAGATGAGGTTCTACCTGGATTGGTCAAAATTCTACCCGCTGGAGCACTTGATGACATAGCAGGATCTATTAAAAATGGGGATAAAATCACAAAGGCTGATTACATAGAGCTACAGAAAGTGTTTGAAACTGCTGGGAAAAATTTGGATGAGACAGTTGAGGGGATGTTTAAACCTATAAGAGAGCAGATGTTAGAATCACCATCAGCTAAGTTATGGGGAATATTAGAAGATGGAACAAATCAAGGAGTTAAACACTTTGCAGATTATTGGAAAAATTACCCTGAACATATACCTTCATTAGCAGAACGATTAGGAGTAGATGTAGCCAAATTTGAGAATACCGTAGACGGATTCAATAATTTTACCAATCAAGCATTAAAAGTTAAAAATAACGGTATATTGAGAGAGGTTAACGGAAAACAAATATACTACTTAGATGGAGCAACAAATATTAAAAAGGGTATTGTATTAATCTTTAAAGATGGAAAAATACAATCAATGATGCCTAGTGACATAAAATCATTCAATAAATTACAATAAGGCGGTTTAATAATGAAAAGTTATGAGATTGAAGAAATATATGGAGATGGATATGAAAGATGGGCTAAGATTAAAACGGAAAGTACTCTAAAAGGATTATTTGTCCATTTTATAGAATATGATGAGTATCTTGAGAATACTAATATTTCAATTAAAAGAAAAAAAGGTGATACTATAAATGGTATTCTAAAAATAGGATTAGTAACAGAATTTAAAGTAATAGATGAAGAAAAAAAAGGATATATTCAATCTATTAAAAATTCTTCAAATATTACTACTATAGCAACAGTAAAAGAAATAAATGATAGTGATACTATTGTGTGTAGAATTGAATATTTAGATGATGATATTGTCGTCGAATTTGAAGATGATGTAGAGATAGAAGTTGATACTACAATAGAATTAAATGGTTCATTAGAATTGGATATTGAATAACTGATATTGTCAATATCAATTTGAATGGTCTAGTGACTTTAGTAAGGGAGTTTTATTAGGAGATTTCGTTGAAAGTGATAATGTCCCAGCGTTGCTTGGACAAATTACAGGTGGCTTTATTCCAATAGCAGCTGATGCTCGAGATGTAGTAGCTAATGTTTCAAAAGATCAATGGGGATATGCAATATTAAGTGGTGTTGGGTTTATACCTGTTGCTGGTGATGCAGCTAAGATATGCGGAGCACTTGGCGAGTTTATTGCTAAAAATACAAATAATGCACCTATGATAATAAAGGCAATAAATAAAGTATTTGAGCAAGTACCTGATATAGCAAAACATTTACCATCATCTTCATTTGATAATATTATTAAGTCGTTAAAAGAGAGTCAAGGAATTTCAAAAGATGAGTATTTAAAATTAAAAAAGATTTTTGAGGTAAGCGGAAGAAATTTAGACGAATTCATTGAGATGCCGTTTAAGTATGCAGATGAAATTAGTCAAAAAATCAGTAGTATCGCTACAAAATATAAGAATTTAGAATGTGAACCTTGTGCCAACAAATTAATGGATTGCATTAAAAATAATGGTATCAACGGCAAAAAAATCAGTATGGGTGCTCAAAATGCTTATCAGGATATAATATACAGTAATAGTTTTGGTGAAGCAATTAGTTATAATGGCAAGCATTTTGCAATAGAGTTTAATGGAAAAGTGTATGACAATATTCATCCGAATGGTATAGAATTTAATGAATGGATTTCTGATTTCGATTCAAGTGGTGTAATATCCTATATTATAGAGGAGTTTTAGAATGAATAGGAGTATAAAGAATTTACTTAATTTAATTTATAAAATATCTGAAAAGCCTTATTTGTATTTAGAAAATAAAAAAAATCTTTCTGAATTATATTACATAATGGAGGGATTCTCTATCGCATATATCTATGAAAATTGCGAAAGAGAATTGGGGATTATTCCAAATTTTGATGAATGGATTCATAAAAAGTATAAAAATAATAATGCTCAGTCGTGGAAAAATATTCTGTTAGAGAACTCGAAATCAGAAATAGAGGCTTTTGATTTATTTTTTGAAGAACTTGAAATTTTCTTAAAAGAAAACAATATTGAAATACCTGATATGAAATAAATTTCAAGTTATTTGTAAATCGTAAAAAATCTAAATTCATACTAATATGAAATAGAATAAATGAAATAATTCAAAACCTTTCTATGCAGGGTTCATTGCTTTTGAAATTCAAGATTTTAAAAAATACAGTAAACTTTCAAGGATTTTGTTGATATTTTAAATTCACTTTAGTATCATAAGATATGTACAGCTTTTTATAAAAAACTTTCTTCTAGTAAAGCAATCTAATGAATAAAAGACATACAAAGATAAAAAAACACCCTCTATGTTATTAAAATCATAGAAGGTGTTATTATGTTCAGCGGATATAGAGGTGGTGTCAAAAACACCTCCAAAATTCAAATTAAAGTGCTCTCTTTTTCTGTTGCTCATCACGCTCACGCTTTTTCTGTTCCTCAGCGACAAGCTTTGAAATATAATCCTCTTTAGAAATTTCATAATAAGTATGAGCAATATCAAAGTAAGTATCATATAAACGCTTGCAGTTCTCAAAGCTATTTTTGAGAGCTGCTATTTTTTTATCTGTTTCCTGCTGTAACACTTTCAAACGCTCAAAATCTGAATAGCTTTGTATATTATTGTTTTTCAGTGTCTGCTTGCTAATGTTTAGTTTCAAGAGTTCAGCTATTGAAATCTGTGGCTTATCTATAAGAGAAAAATACGTTTCTGCTTGTTCCACAAGGCTGTCAAATTTGTCTTGTAGAGCGGTAAGTGAATTCAACTCTTGCCGTGCTTTTTCATATTCATATTTAAGATTTTCAATTTTACCTTTAAGCTCACCAATGGAATGAATATTATCCCGATTTATAATAGTTAGCTGTGCCGATAGTTTGTAAACATCTAAATCATTTTCAGGAGAGTAAGGAGCAGAGATATCACGCTTTCGCTGAATTTTTTTACCGTTTCTTGCAAGCTGGGAAACATGATTGATGGTACAAATATAGTCATCTCTAATAGGTGCTGGCTCACCTGAAAGAGTGACATTTGCTCCAACATCACGCCATAATATTCTTGATGCAATACTTTCAGCGGTATAATTCTCACCAAGAGTTTTTGTTCTTACAAATCGTTGTTGTTCAGGTGCTTTTATAGAAATATATTTACCACGCTTTACGTTATAACCAAGAAGCTCAAGTTCATATAATAGTTCATCAATATTTTTTACAGAGGAGATAAGTCTATCAATTTCAAGACGAATTTTCTGTTTCCATGATGTGCCTCGCTTCTGATGCTCCCATTCATTATAGGCAAGACTTTTACTTTGCCCTGATTTTTCAGGGATTGATTGAATGCCAAAAGCAAGGCAAACCCTATCAGAATATTCTCTAATTTTCTTACGTGTGGTCCAGTTATCGTTGAATTTCTTACCTGATAATGAATAAGTGTTTAGTATAAAGTGATTATGAATATGAGATTTATCTTTATGTGTTGCAATTACAATTTGACAGTCATCCCCAAAAGTCTTGCGTGCAAATGCTTTTGCAACTCTATGTGCTTCTTCTGGTGTGATTTTTTCTTTTGGGTCAAAAGACTGAATATAGTGAATTGCTTTGACACGCCCTTTTCCTTCTAGTGGTAAAGGGGCGTTAAACTTTTCTCCTGAAAAATGCTCATATACTGTTTTCATTGCAAGATAATCAGATTTTGCTTCAGTCATGCAATTTAAAGATGTCGTATAAAGTAAGCTATCTGTTTTGTCAGGATTGAGTATATAGGCTATGCTGCGGTTGATGGTAGTGTGGAGAGAAATTGATTTAACATAAGGCATATTTCATTGTAATCCTTTCGTAGTTCTTCAATATCACTTTCATAAATATTGTTAATTTCATTTGCTTTCCTTGCAATCTGATTGATGTTACTGCCGATGATACGAAGTGCATTTAATAGTGACGCAACTTCTTTTAGCTCATAACAGAAAATTTCATTTTCAAGAGAAACACGTTTGATATAAGTGCCAGTTTTAATAGAAAGTGCGGCAGCTCTTTCCTCAATGACTTTCCATTCATCAATACTATAAACAATCTCCTTGCGTTTTACTTGTTTAAATTTTCTCATTAAATTTTACCTCCAATTCTTTAAAAGCGGTCTTAGGTGCAACCTAAAATAAAGGGATGAGCATATTGTTCTTAGCGGTAGCAGAACAACTTTTTTATAGGGGTAAGACCTTAAAAATGGGCGAAACCCGAAAGTATACGAT
>JAEXNS010000099.1 GCA_023439605.1 Bacillota bacterium
ATATACCTCTTTATATGAATGATTTTCTCTTTTATAGCGTACAACACATTCTTTAAAATCTTTACTATATCTCATACATTTATTATACTCATTATATGTCTGTTTGTAAAGTTAAATTACTATATATATAATGATGAATCAGAAAAAGTTTTAAATTCCTCGAATATTTTTAAAACTGAGGAACTATATGAAACGATGTCAAATTATGCAGAAGAATTGTTGATGAAATCGGAGATATATAATGAACAATATATTGAGCAATTATTTGAAAACAATAAGGAGTTATTTAAAAGTATTATAGAAGTAAAAAAATTAATTTTTGGAGAACCACTTTCAGAAGATGAAATGTTAAATGTATCATTAGGTAAACTAAAAATGGATTTGTTAAAACAAATAAAAGTTTATGATACCTAACCTAAATATTATTTCTTTATTTAGTTGAATTCAATTCTATTATCTAGTATAATAGAATTGAATTGTTTTTTTAAGTAAATTTAAATTTAGATAAAATTTTAAAGAAAGTTGATGTTTATGAAAATTTCTAGTTCGTTTATTTTAAAAGTATCAGCAAGTTCAGAAACCTATTTGAGGGGATTGGCTTACTATAACCAAAAAAGAGTGGAGATAACTTATAATCAAAACCTTAACTCAGGGAAAAAAGTTGTTGAATCTACAGTAAAGAACGAAAAAAATAAAGAATATTATTGCAGATTATCATTTGATTTAGTCAAAAATAACATGACTTCTTTTGATTGCACTTGCCCGGCACATGGGCAGTATCATGGTTGTTGTAAGCATGTTATTGCAACTTTGACATGTCTATCAGAAGAAGGCGAAGATGAAAATTATACAGATAGTGATGTTTTATCATATATCAACACAACCTTGAATCACTCAATTATAAAGATAGATAGTGAAAAAGATGTCACGATAATTCCTTATTTGCAATATAAACTCAGCGGAAGATATAGAGAAGTTTATTTTGAATTTAAAATAGGTAAGAACAGATTTTATAAAATACAAAATATAGGAGATTTTATATATAATATTCATAATAAAGAAGATAAAGAGTATGGGAAAAACTTTAGTCTAAATCATAGTATAGAGTCATTTGATGCAATTGGCAAAGGACTTGTAAAGTTTATTTTTGCAAATTATAGGGAAGGCGATAGTGAATATTCTAGATATTCGGAAAGAAAGATTATAAATGTTCGGAAATATACTTTGGATAGTTTCTTTGAGCACTATATAGGTGATGAATTGATTATAAATAATCGCCCACATAAAATTGTTAAGGGTAATCCATGGTTTACTTTATTGATGAAGAAAACAAAGGACGAAATTATAAGAATTTCTCTAGATGAATTTTACCATGAATACTATACTTTGCCTTATGGAGAAGAGATATATTATGTTGGCGAGGGTAAAATTTATTGCTGTGACAAGGAATTTACACAGTTTGCCGGTGGATTTATGGAGATACTAACGTATAAAGAAAAAAAGACAGTAAATATTTTAGAAAGTGATATGCCAGTCTTTTATACAAATGTTTTAAATAAATTGAGGAAATATGTAACTTTAAAAACTAATTTGGATCTAACTATTTATGAGGATATTCAGCTGGCTTCAAAATTATATCTGGATTATGAAAATGGCGTAGTAACTGGTGAACTTAAATTTTATTATGGTGAAAATGAGGAAAAAGCTTTTGGTGAGAAGGATTTGTCACGTAATTTTGATTTAAGTAGTGAAATGGAAATTGAAAATGCAGTTTCAAAGTATTTTGAATATGATAAACTAGAAAATAAATTATTTTTAGCTGATGAAGAAGATATTTATGAATTTTTAACAAAGGGTATTGGGGATTTATCTCAATATGTTGAGGTTTTTGCAACAGATAAATTCAATTCGTTAAAAATATATCCTTCTGTAAAAATAAATATAGGAGTAAAATTAGAATCAGACTTACTTGAAATGGATATAGATTTAGAGGATTTTTCTATAAATGAATTGATAGAAGCTCTGAAATCATATAAAAAAGGGAAAAAATATCATAAGATAAAGGGCGGTTCATTTTTAGATTTAGAAGATGAATCCTTTAAAGAATTTTCTGAGTTGGTTATGGAACTTAACATTTCAGATAAAGATTTACTAAAAGAAAAGGTGAAAATCCCCATCTACAGGATGCTTTATTTGGACAATATTATAAATCAAGATTCTAGATTAAACTTTCAAAGAAATAAAGAGTTTAAAAAAGTAATGAGAAATTTCAAGGATGTGTCTGGAAATGATTTTCCTTTACCAGAGCAGATTGAAAGTAAACTTAGAAATTATCAAAAAGAAGGATTTTTTTGGTTAAAAACAATATCTGAGTATTCATTAGGGGGCATTTTAGCAGACGATATGGGATTGGGAAAAACAATACAGGCAATAACTTTGATGTTGTCAGCGAAAAACAATGATATAAAAGTCCCATCTTTAGTGGTTTCTCCATCTTCGTTAACACTTAACTGGGAAAGTGAAATAAAGAAATTTGCTCCAGAGTTAAATACTATGACGGTTATAGGCGTATCAGCGGCTAGAGAAGAAATGATAAAATCCATAAATAGTGATGTGGATGTTGTAATAACCTCATATGACTTGTTAAAAAGAGATATAGTAAATTATAGTGATAAAGAGTTTTACTATCAATTTATTGATGAAGCACAATTTATAAAAAATCATAGTACACAAAGTTCAAAGGCTGTAAAAGTAATTAATAGTAAAGTGAAATTTGCTTTGACAGGAACTCCGGTTGAAAATAGTTTGGCTGAGTTATGGTCTATATACGATTATATAATGCCAGGATACTTATTTAATTATAATCACTTTAAAAAGAATTATGAATCACCAATTGTAAAATCAAATGATGAAGAAGCAGTTCGTAGTTTAAAAAGGTTATGCACTCCTTTTATATTGAGAAGAATGAAAAAGGATGTTTTAAAGGAATTGCCTGAAAAAACAGAGACGATTGTTTATTCTATGATGGAAGAAGAACAGAAAAAACTGTACACGGCAAACCTTTTGAAAATGAAAAAGGATTTGGCAGAAAAGATGGCACAGTCTACAGGTGAAAACAAATTAGAAGTTTTGGCTATGCTTACAAAATTAAGACAACTATGCTGTGACCCATCACTTGTATATGATGATTATAAAGGCGGTAGTGCAAAGTTAGACACGTGTTTAGAACTACTTGAAAACTGTATAAATTCAGGGCATAAAATTTTATTATTTTCTCAATTTACATCCATGCTAGCTTTGATTGAAAATAAGCTAAATGAAAGAAATATATCTTATTATAAACTAACAGGAAGCACAAAATCAGATGAGAGAATAAAATTAGTTAACAAGTTTAATCAAAATAATACATCTGTATTTTTGATTTCATTAAAAGCTGGTGGTACAGGTTTAAACCTAGTTGGTGCAGATATAGTGATTCATTATGACCCTTGGTGGAATATTTCGGCACAAAATCAAGCCACAGATAGAGTACATAGAATAGGTCAAAAAAATAGTGTTCAAGTTTTCAAAATCATTGCTAAAAACACTATAGAGGAAAAAATTCTAAAACTACAGGAAACAAAAGCAGAACTCGCAGATATGATAGTAAAAGATGGAGATGGATCTATAACAAAAATGTCAATTCAGGAATTGTCAAATATCTTTGATTAAATTTACAGTAATATAACAGTATTTTTATCAACTTTATTATAGCCTTTTTCTATTGCAAATAGAGATGAAATATGGTATACTATTTAAGTAATTTGTTGAAAAAGTATAATATAATATTTTTATATTATATTATTAAATAATTAATTCCAAATCAATAACTTAACCAGTATTTGTTTTTGTAATTTGATTTTTTGTTACCAATTCAGCCACTAAAGGCAAAGGTTACAATTTTATAGGAGTTTCGACTCTGCGAAGTCGACCGGGCTTTCCAGTCGCCTTGGATTTTCGGTAAAATATCTCTGCCCTATACATATGGTTGGAAAAGTAACGGTTTTTAAATTTTAGTTTTTGTTAAAATATATTTAAAATAATTATAAATTATTAAATTTTATTTATTATATTTACTGAAATTCATTTTGAACTATATTAATTTTAATTAATTATAAAAAAATTAAAAGAGGTGCATGCTATGCTATGTAT
>JAEXNS010000104.1 GCA_023439605.1 Bacillota bacterium
ATGTTTTAGGAACACTTTTTTACCGTTTTATTAGCGAAAACTTTTCTAGCTATATGGAAGCAGGGGATGAAAGTGTAAAATATGAGGAATTAGATGATAAAGTTATAACAAAAGAAATTAAAGATGATGCAATTAAAACAAAAGGATATTTTATATATCCTAAACAGTTATTTGTTAACGTGGCTAAGGATGCAAATACAAATGAAAGCTTAAATACTGATTTAGCCGCTGTTTTTTCCGCTATTGAAAGTTCTGCAAATGGTTATCCATCTGAACTAGATATAAAAGGTTTATTTGCTGATTTTGATACAACAAGCAATAGACTTGGAAATACCGTAAAGGATAAAAATACACGTTTAGCCGCTGTTATTAAAGGTGTTGAGGGGCTTAATTTTGGTAAGTTTGAAGAAAATCATATTGACCTTTTTGGTGATGCTTATGAATTTTTAATCTCTAATTATGCTGCAAATGCAGGAAAATCCGGAGGGGAATTTTTCACACCGCAATGTGTTTCTAAGCTTATAGCCAGCCTTGCAATTCACAAGCAAGAGACTATAAACAAAATCTACGACCCTGCGGCAGGTTCAGGTTCACTTTTGTTGCAGGCAAAAAAACATTTTGATTCACATATTATAGAAGACGGATTTTTTGGACAGGAAATAAACCATACTACTTATAACCTCGCTCGTATGAATATGTTTTTACACAATATAAACTATGATAAGTTTAATATTGCTTTGGGAAATACTCTTTTAGATCCTCACTATGGTGATGAAAAACCATTTGATGCCATAGTTTCAAATCCACCATATTCTGTAAATTGGATTGGTAGTGATGACCCAACACTTATAAATGATGAGCGTTTTGCTCCTGCAGGGGTATTGGCACCAAAATCAAAAGCGGATTTTGCTTTTGTACTTCATTCTTTAAGCTATCTTTCTAGTAAAGGGCGTGCTGCTATTGTTTGTTTTCCAGGGATATTTTATCGTGGTGGAGCAGAGCAGAAGATTAGAAAGTATTTGATTGATAATAACTTTGTTGAGACTGTTATCTCTTTGGCTCCAAATCTTTTTTATGGTACTTCTATAGCTGTAAATATACTGGTTTTATCTAAACATAAAAGCGATAATAAAACCCAATTTATTGATGCAAGCGGAGTGGAGTTTTATAAAAAAGAAACTAACAATAACATACTTACACAAGAGCATATTGAAAATATTATGAAAATATTTGATACAAAAGAAGATGTTGAACATGTAGCTAAATCAGTTGAATATGAAGCAATAGTTCAAAATGATTATAATCTTTCGGTAAGTTCTTATGTGGAAGCAAAGGATACAAGGGAAGTTGTTGATATAAATGAGCTTAATTCAGAGATAAAGGCAACAGTTGAAAAGATAGATAAATTACGCTTGGAAATAGATAAAATTGTTACTGAAATTGAATTGCCTGCCGACAATAAGGGGTGTGCAGATGAATAAAGAGTTTAATTTTTTAATATATAAATCAGAACAAGAGGATATAAAGGTTAATGTAGTAATAAAAGATGAAACTATATGGCTTACACAAAAGGCAATGGCCGAATTATTTGGTGTAGAGGTTCCAGCGATATCAAAACATCTTTCTAATATTTATAGTGAGGGTGAATTACAAGTTGAATCAACTGTTTCCAAAATGGAAACAGTTCAATCTGAGGGTAATAGAAAAGTAAAGCGAACATTGGATTTTTACAATCTTGATGTTATTATTTCCGTTGGTTATCGTGTAAATTCTCGAAAAGCTACTAACTTTAGAATATGGGCAACATCTATTTTAAAGGAATATATGATAAAAGGCTTTGCAATGGATGACGAAGGATTAAAACAATGTAAAACTGCTTTTGGAAAAGATTACTTTAAAGAATTGCTTGAAAGAGTTCGTTCTATTCGAGCAAGTGAAAGACGTATATGGCAACAGATAACAGATGTATTTGCGGAATGTAGTATAGATTATGATAAAAATGCAGAGGAAACTAAAGATTTTTATGCAATGGTTCAAAATAAATTTCATTATGCAATTACAGGAAAAACAGCAGCTGAGATAATTAATTCAAGTGCAGACAGAAATGTAGAAAATATGGGGCTTACGACATGGAAAAATTCGCCTGATGGAAGAATACTTAAATCAGATGTAACTATTGCAAAAAATTATTTAAGTGAAAAAGATATAAAAAAATTAGAAAGAGCTGTTACAGGGTATTTTGATTATATAGAGGATTTAATAGAAAGAGAAAATACATTTACAATGGAGGAATTTGCCTTAAGTATAAATGAATTTTTAGCGTTTAGAAAATATGATATATTAAGGAACAAAGGAAGTATTACAAAGAAAAAAGCAGATGAAAAGGCATATATTGAGTATGATGAATTTAATAAGACACAAAAGATAGTTTCAGACTTTGATAGGGAAATAAAGAAAATGATGGAAAAAAGTAGTGAATGAAATATATTTAGAATGTTAAAGGCAGGGATTTCGACTCTGCGGAGTCGACCGGGCTTTCCGGTCGCCCTGGACCTTCGGGGCATATGTCTTAATTAGCTGAATATAACAAAAATTGAAGAAAAAGTTGGTGGTAGTAGTGAGTGAAATTAAGAAACTGCTAAAAGGGGTTAAAGTAGAGTGGAAAACTCTAGATGAAATTGGTGTGGTAAGTGGTGCGGGAGTCGATAAAAAAAAGAATGAAGATGAAAAGACTATAAAACTTTTGAATTATATGGATATTTATCGTAATAGATACATATATAAGGATTTGCCTTCAATGGTTGTAACAGCATCAGATAATAAGATAAAGCAATGTAATATAATAAAAGGAGATATATTTTTCACTCCATCTTCTGAAGTGTTAAATGATATTGGTAATTCTTCTGTGGCGTTAGAGGATCTGCACGGCGTTGTTTATAGTTATCACATAATGCGTTTAAGACTAAATATTCCTAACATAATAACATCCATGTTCATTAACTATATGCTTGGTTCAGATTTAGTACAAAATCAAATTAATAGAAATGCAAAAGGTATAACACGTTTTGGATTGACAAAAACACAATGGGAAAAAATTAAAATCCCCATTCCACCCCTCGAAATCCAAAATGAAATAGTTCGCATATTAGACACGTTCACAGAGCTTACAGCAGAGCTTACAGCAGAGCTTACAGCTCGT
>JAEXNS010000127.1 GCA_023439605.1 Bacillota bacterium
GCATATCCACCTGTTTCAACAACACCTGAAAATTTTAATAAAGAATCTAATTTTATAAATTCAGTATTAATTTTTGTTTTTATTATATTTTCCATAATAATTTCCTTTAACCTTTAATTTGAACTGGCATAAGAATAAATATAAAACTTTCACCTTGTAGAGGAACAATTTTAACCGCTTTGTTTGAACTTGTAATTTGAATTCTAATTTTATCTGTTTCTGCTGATTTTAAAGCATCTACTAAATATTTATTGTTAAATCCTATTTCTAAACAATCTCCAGATAACTCTATTTCTATTTCTTCTTGTATTTTACCTATATCAGTTTTACAATAAATATCTAAAACATTGTTTTTAATTGTAAATTTAACTGGTCCTTTATTTTTTTCATTTACCAATAAAGAACATCTATCTACGCAATCTAATAATTCTTTAGTTTTAACGATTATTTCTGTTTTAAATTTATCTGGAATACTTGCTCTATAATTATGAAATTCTCCTGCCAACAATCTTGAGTAAATCATATAATTAGATAATTCAAAAATAACATGTTTTTCATCTGAATAAATATTACATTCTACTGAATCATCCTCTTTTAAAATTCTTGATAATTCTTGTAAAGATTTTGAAGGAACAACGAAATTAAAATCATTTTCAGATAAAATATTTTCATTTCTTATTGCTAGTTTATATCCATCTATTGCAACCATGTTAAAGTTATTGTTTTGTATATCAAATAATTCACCCGTTAAAATCGGTTTTACATCAGATAAAGATACAGCAAAATTTGTTTGATTTATCATGCTTTTTAAAATACTTTGATTTATTTTAAATAAATTTTTTTCCTTATCAAAATCAGGTAGATTAGGGTATTCTTCCGAAGATAATGCCAATATATTATAGTTTGTTTTACCACTTTTAATATTTACGTTTAACATTTCATCTACATTGATAAGAATCTCTTCTTTTGGCATTTTTCTTATAATATCAGAAAATAATCTTGCATTTATTACACATATACCAGTATCTTCTGATTTTACGTTTATTTGAGCTTTAATTCCCATACTTAGATCATATCCTGTAAGTTCAAGTGAGTTATAAGATAAATTAATTTTTATTCCTTCTAAAGCAGGTATTGTGGTTTTTGAAGAAACTGCTTTAGAAACATTATTTATAGCATCAGAGATTTCGTTTTTATTACAAATAAATTCCATTTAATTACTCCTTAGTAAATTCAACATAAGATTAAAATTTTTGATTAAAATTTTATATTTTTTTTTAATAAATAATAATAATAAAGATATATAAAACAGTAGTAGCAGTAGGGGGTGTTTAAAAGTTTAAATGTGATGCAAACCGTTATTTTATCAAGGCTAGCAAATCAACAGACGATTTGTGAATAAATGTTTAAATGTTAGTAACATAAAATGAATGTTTAAAAGCTTATAAATTGTGGAGTTGAAAGTTAAAACTTGTTGAAATTTTTGTTGATATAATTTTTACTCTAAAAAATCTGTTGAAAATAAATTTGTTATATTATTTTGAAAACTAAAAAAAAATATAAAATTATTAAAAAAAATAACGTAGATAAATTATTCATGTTTCAACATACTTTTCAACAACATGTTGAAAAGTATGTTGAAACATTGTTATTTACCTTTATCACGTATATTTTTTATTAAATCTTCTACTATTTCTTTTAAGCTAGAATCTTTTTTTAAATTATGTTCTATATTATTAATTGCATAAACAATAGTTGAATGGTCTCTTCCTCCAAATTCAACCCCTATTGCAACTAAAGACATTTGTGTGATTTCTCTAACAACATAAATTGCAACTTTTCTTGCATTTGAAATTTGAGCAGAACGTTTATTTGATCTTATGTCATCTGTTGTTACACCATAAACATTTGCAACTTCACCTATTATTTTTTCAACAGTAATTGGTATTGGTTGGTCGTCATTTAAAATGTCTCTTATTACACTTTGTGCCATAGCCATAGAAGGTGAGCTCCCGGCAAGATGTTTTAGTGCTTTTAATTTTTTTACAGCACCTTCTAATTGTCTAATGTTAGTTTTTAGTCTATTAGCTATAAATTCAGAAACTTCATCTGGTAAATTTAAGTTAAGAAGTTCTGCTTTTCTTCTAATAATTGCAATTCTTGTTTCAAAATCAGGAATAGAAATATCTGCAATAAGACCCCATTCAAATCGGGTACGTATCCTGTCTTCCAATGTTTTGATATCTTTGGGTGGTTTATCTGAAGTGAGAACTATTTGCCTTCCTTCTTTATGTAATTCATTAAATGTATGAAAAAATTCTTCTTGGGTACTTTCTTTACCTGCTATAAATTGTACGTCATCGACTAATAAAACGTCCGCTTTTCTATATTTTTCATGAAAAGTAGTAGTTTCTTTTTTCATTTTAATAGCATCAATAAGTTCGTTTGAAAAAGTTTCACCAGTTACATAAATTATATTTATGTTTGGGTTTTTATTTTTCATTTCATTTGAAATAGCAGTAAGTAAATGAGTTTTTCCCAAACCAGAAGGTCCATGAATAAAAAGAGGGTTATAAGTACTTCCATTATCATCCTTTGCGACTGCTGTACATGCTGCATATGCAAATTCGTTTGATCTTCCAACTATGAAAGTGTCAAACGTATAGTCATATTCAGCACCTTCAAAACTTTTTTCTAGTTGTTGATGTCTTTGCTCTATTTCTTCAAAATTAACTTTAGGTGCTGGTGTTTCGTCTTCTTGAGTTTTAATTTTAATGTTGACATCGTCAAAACCAAGGATAGATTTAAATGCTTCCTTGAATAATTTCTCGTAATTAGTTATAAAAACATTTTTTTGGAATTCGGATGGAACAAATAGCACCGCTTCTTTTCCATTGAATTCTCTAGCTTCAATTGGCTTTATCCATAAATTGTAAGCTGTTTCCTGTACTCCGCCTGATTCAATACAATACTTTTTGACACTATCAAAAAGTTCGTCAAAGGAGTTCATATAATAAAAAACCTCCTATATTAAAAAAAAGAATAATTATTCTTTTTTTTATAAATTTAATACAAATACAATTACAATTATTATATCACAAATTTAAATTTATTTCAATAGTTTTAAAAGTCGAAAATTTTACAGAAAATTTTCTATCATTTTTAATAAAAATTAATAGAAAAATACTTGACTATATTTTTGAAGTACGTTATAATGTATTATTGCAGGGTTATATTTATTTAATTTTATTATTATTTTATTTTTTACCTTGTAAAACAACTGATTTATAATTTAATTAAATAAATTATATAAAAAAAATTAAGTTTTTAGCTTATTATTTATCAGAATTACTGATAAAGCATGCTTATTTAAAATTTTTAAGGAGGGGATAATAAATGAAAAGAACTTATCAACCTAAAAAACTTCACAGAAAAAAAGAACATGGCTTTATGAAGAGAATGGCAACTAGAAGTGGACGTAAAGTTTTAGCTCGTAGAAGAGCCAAAGGAAGAGCTAGATTAACTCACTAAAATTATGTAACACTCAAAAAATTCCTGTATATAATTTATTTATATATTTGGATTATGTCATAAGCCTTTAAATAGACCACAAGCATTTTTTGTGGTCTATTAATTTAAAAATTATTATAAAGAAATGATAAATTATGCTTTATACAAAAATAATTAATAATAATAAAGATTTTGTTTCTATTTATAAAAATGGCAACCAAATTATTTCAAAAGCTGTGGTAATATATTTTAGAAAAAATAATTTACCATACAATAGATTTGGTATTACAGCAGGAAAGAAAATAGGAAATGCTGTTAAAAGAAATAGAGCAAAAAGAATAATTAGACAAGCTTATATGGAAAATGAGATTAATTTTCCTGTTGGAATAGATATTGTTATTGTAGCTAGAACTTTAGCTACACAAGTTAAGACATGTTTTATAACAAGTTTTTTAAATAAAAAAGCTATAAAAGAAATAAAGTCTTTTTTAAGTTGAGTTGATATAATTATGAAAAAAATATGTATAATATTAATAAAAATTTATAGAAGATATCTCTCTCCTTTAAAAACACCTTGTTGTAGGTTCTATCCTACTTGTTCAGAATATGCTATCACATGTTTTGAACGTTTTGGCTTTATAAAAGGATTAATCTTGGCAACACGAAGAATATTGAGTTGTCATCCATGGGGAAAGAGTGGGATAGATCATGTACCTCATGAATTCTATATATTTAGAAAAAAATAGCATTATTTGTAATGGAGGATATTATATTGAATGAGATTCTAGGTTATCCATTGGGATGGATAATGTACGCAATATATGGATTATTTAAAAATTATGGTGTATCGCTTTTTATGTTTGCTTTGTTAACAAAAATTATTTTAATTCCAGTAAATTTTAAAAGTCAAAAAAGTATGGCAAAAACAAGAGCATTAGCACCCAAATTAGAAAAAATAAAAAAAAGTTATGCAAAAAATCCACAAAGAATTCAAGAAGAGCAAATGAAACTTCAATCAGAAGAAGGTGTAAATCCACTTTCTGGATGTTTGCCGATGTTAATACAATTTCCAATTTTATTTGGTATAGTAGATGTTGTTTATAAGCCTTTGACTCATATTTTAAGAATAAAATCAGAAACTATAGACAAAGCTGTTAGTCTTTTAAATACGTATTTGTTAGATAATAATTTAAAAGAAGTTCCGAAAGGCCGTCCAGAATTAGTTCTTTTAGAATATGTGAATTCAAATCCTGAAATATTTAAATCATTAAATGGTTTTTCAGAACAAATAGGTAATTTCAATAAAAATTTATTTGGTTTTATAGATTTAGGTTCAAAAGCAAATTTCAAACCTGAAATATGGAGTGCTGGTGCAGTAGCATTAATAGCTATACCGATTTTATCAGGTTTAATACAGTTATTAACAACATTCTACTCTCAATGGCATCAAAAAAAGTATAATCCATCTGCTGTAAACATGGGTGGAATGAATATAATGCTTTATGGTATGTCTATATTTTATGTTTGGTTCAGTTTTAGCATTCCATCAGGTGCAGCTTTTTATTGGACTGTTTCAGGATTTTTAGGTTTAATACAAATGTTTGCCTTTAATAAATATTTTACTCCTGAAAAATGTGAGGAAATTTTACAAAAAGATAAACTAAAAAATCAAGGTAAAAAACCATCATTTATGCAAAAAATGATGGATCAACAAAGGCAAGCAATGGCAGAAACTAATGGACAAACTAGCCTTAAAAAATCAGTTGTTTCAGATGAAAAAACTTCAAATATGTCTCGCTCAGAATTGCAAGCTTATAATAGAAAGTTAATAAATGAGGCAAGAAGAAAAATGGCAGAAAAATATGGTGAAGAATATACTGAAACAAAAGACTAATGCGTAATTTTTTTATTATTTAGATGTTTTATAATATATCATCAAGAAAAAGGAGTGACTAAAATGACGGAGATATTTGTGGCAAAAACAATTGAGGAAGCAAAGTCAATGGCTTCAAAAGCTTTTGAAGTAGCTGAAAGCGAAATAAGTTTTGAAATATTGGAAGAACCTAAAAAATCTTTATTTGGAAAAGTAAAAGGTGAAGCAAAAGTAAAAGCTGAATATAATAAACCGGAGTTAAAAAAATCCGATATAGCAATAAATTATATTGTTGGTATTTTGGATAAAATGAAAATTGATTATAAATATACAACTCAAGAAATTGAGGGGGGTATAATAATTAATTTAGAAACAGAAGAAACAAGTTTTGTTATAGGAAGACGTGGCGAAAACTTGGATGCATTACAATATCTAGCGTCAATGGTGTGCAACAAAATTGATGAAGAATATTTTAGAATAATATTAGATAGCAATGGCTATAGGGAAAAAAGAAAAAATACTTTAGAAGATTTGGCTAGAAAAATTTCTAGAAATGTTTTAAAGTCAGGAAGATCTACAGCTTTAGAACCTATGAATCCATATGAAAGAAGAATTATACATTCTGTAATTTCTGAAGTAGAAGGTGTTTCATCTAAATCAGTTGGTGAAGAGCCATATAGAAAAGTTATTATATCTTCTTTAAATAAAAGAAACGATAAATTTAAAAAAGATTTTAAAGATAATAAAAATAATAATAACAACAATAGTAATCATAAAAAGAAAAATTTTGAATCAAAATCTTTGGACTTAAAAACTAGTTTTGAAAAAGACTACAAAAAACCTAAGCCAGAAGATAATATAAAAGCTGGATTATACGGTAAAATAGAATTTTAAAAATATCCCCGATAAATTTTTACTGATTTAAAAATTTATCGGGGAAATATATATTTTAGTAGTTATTATTTTTAAGGAGTTGTTTTATAAATGTCAACGATTGCGGCTATTTCTACTCCAAATGCAATAGGAGGAATATCAGTTATCCGAATTTCAGGACCAAAATCTATAAAAATAGCTGAAAAATTATTTAAATCATTAAATGATATAGATGTTTCAAGTATGAAAGGATATACTTGTGCATATGGATTTATACATGATGAGGAGGAAAAAGTAGACGATATTATATTATCACTTTTTAGGGCACCAAAAAGCTATACAGGTGAAGATGTTGTAGAGATTTCATGCCATGGTGGAATTTTTATAACAAGGCGAATATTGAGAATAATTTTAAAAAACGGAGCGGAATTAGCTTTGCCTGGTGAATTTACAAAAAGAGCTTTTTTAAATGGAAAATTATCCTTAACTCAAGCAGAAGCAGTTATGGATGTAATATCTGCAAATAGTGATAATGAATTAAAATATGCAATTGCTTTAAAAGATGGTGCAATTTTTAAAAGAGTAAAAAAAGTATCTGAAAGTCTAATTAAAACTCTAGGGGATTTAGCAGCATGGGCAGATTATCCAGAAGAAGATATACCTATCGTTGACAGTGAAAATTTAAATAATTCATTAAATAATATTTTATCAGAATTAAAAAAAATACTTATTACGTATGATTATGGTAAAATAATTCGTGAAGGTATAAATACTGCTATAGTTGGAAAACCTAATGTTGGAAAATCAACTTTAATGAATTGTTTAAGTGGTTATGAAAAAAGTATAGTAACAGATATAGCAGGAACAACAAGGGATATAATTGAAGAAAAAGTAAAAATAGGAAATTTAGTTTTAAGATTATATGATACTGCAGGTATAAGGCTTACAGATGATATAATTGAAAGTATAGGTGTAAAAAATGCATATAAGAAAATTAATGATGTAGATTTAATATTTGTTCTTTTTGATTCATCTCAAAAGTTATGTGATGATGATTTTAAAATTATAGATCAAGTAAAAAATAGAAAAACAATTGCTATAATAAATAAGATAGATATAT
>JAEXNS010000136.1 GCA_023439605.1 Bacillota bacterium
TTTTCTATAATTGCTGTTGCAGAGGGTGCAATGGATGTTGAAGAAGCAGAAATGAAAAAGAAGGAACGTGCAAAGAAAAGGCTAGAAGCAGGAGAAATAACAGCTACAAATAGAATTGCTAAGCAAATTCAAGAACTTACAGGTATAGATAGTAGAGTATGTGTTCCAGGGCATATGTTAAGAGGAGGAAGTCCTTGTGCATACGATAGGATTTTAGCTACAAAATTTGGTGTATATGCTGCTACTTTGATTATGGAAGAAAATTATGGGAGAACAGTTGCAAAAGTAAATGATAAAATAACATCAAATAAACTTTCAGATATTGCAGGTTTAACAAAGTTAGTGGAAGAAAACTCTCAAATGGTAGTTACTGCTAAAAATCTTGGGATAGCTTTTGGTGATAAATAAAGGAGTAATTATATGAAATATAATGCTATAGGAACTAGAGAAAATGTTAAAATTATAGATACAAGTAAATCACAAGGTATACAAATAGATATAATGGAATATCAAAAATTATTGGGTGCTACTAGTTATGATCAAGCAATGCAACTTGAATTTATGGAAAAACAAGGTGTTAGAACTAGACAAGTAGTAGTATATCTAGAAAATAATTCAGTTAAAACTGAAGCAGGTGCTTTGTGTTATATGCAAGGAAATCTAGAGATGGTGTCAGGAGTAACAGCAGGCAATTTTATAGGCAGAGCGTTGACAGGAAAAGTTACTGGTGAAAGTATGTCTCAGCCTGAATATAAAGGGACAGGAATGATTGTATTAGAACCTACACAAGATCACTACATGGTTTTAGAGTTACAAAAGGGAGAGGAAATTATTGTTGATAAGGGTATGTTTAATTGTGCTCAGGGTAGTGTAGAGGTTAAAGCAGTTGCACAAAAAAATATTTCTTCAGCACTTTTAGGTGGAGAAGGTATTTTCCAAATTTCAATAAAAGGACCAGGATTAGTTGTTTTAGAATGTGGTGTACCAATGTGTGAAATAGACATTATTGAATTAGAAAATGATACTTTAAAAGTTGATGGAAATTTTGCTGTTTTGAGAACAGCAAATATAGATTTTACAGTTGAAAAATCTTCTAAGTCCTTATTAGGTTCTGCAATGAGTGGCGAGGGATTAGTAAATGTTTATAGGGGTACAGGTCAGGTTTGGTTAGCCCCTACATTAAAAGTATATAGACAACTTAGTTCAACATACTATTCTCTGTATTCCAACATGATTACTTCAATTCAAACTAGAAGATAAAATAAAAAACATGAACAGTTTTTAATTGTTCATGTTTTTTATTTCAATCAATAACAAGAATATATTTATAATATAATTTCTTAAAAGGTTTTATATTATTATATATTTTGGAAATATAATTTTTGTATATTTTAAAAATTATATTGTATTCATCAATGTCTGATATATGGTTGCTATATTCAGCTTTGAGCATAATTTCAGTTGACTGAATAAAATCATTTTTGTTGAAGTTGGTGGATGTTTGTTCTACATAAACAGCAAATTCTAGTGGGGTCATATTATTATTTATTATTTCATCCATAATCAATAATTTTAAAATATAATTATATACATTTATTATGTTTCTGTTTTTGTTTTCAGAATTAAAAGAAATACGTCGTCTACGTTTAATTATGTAGTATCTCAAATATATAATTAAGGTTATGGAAAGTAAAATTAAAAATAAAACAAAAAGTGTTTTTAAAAAAGGCGAGCTCATTTTTTGAGCTTTATTAATTTTATCAGATGATTTTGAATTTTCATCATGTATTACAGGTTTTTCTGATATAGAGGTTTCTAAAACAGTTACTATTTCGCTTGATGGCACAGTTGTAACATTTGTATTAGTTTGTTGTTCAGTTACGATGCTTGTAACTGTTGTTGTGGAAGTAGCTATAGGTGTTGTTGTCGTTTCAGTACTGGTATTTTCAGTTGGGATTTCATTGTTTTCATAACCAGGAGTAAATTCAAAAGGAATCCATCCCAAATTTTCAACATATATTTCCGCCCAAGCATGTGAACGACTGTCCTTTATAGGTATTTCATAAGAGTTATTTTTAAAGTTATTATCTGAAAAATCGTCTGGAGTTATAACATATCCCTCCACATATCGTGCAGGAATGTTTGCAATTCTGCATAAAATAACTGCAGCAGAGGCAAAATGTGAACAATATCCTTTCTTATTTTTTGTTAAAAAATAATAAACAAAGTCATCTCCAATTGGTGTTTTACCAGGTGATAAGGAATATGTTGCAGTGGATTTTAGAGTGTTTAAAATTTCGTCTAAAGTTTCATAATTTAGACCTTTGTTTATCAAATGTGCGTATTTTTCTTTTAGTAAGCTCATATCTTCGCTTTCAGGTAATTGAGTGTAAAAAAGTTTTACAAAATTATTGTAGTTATCATTGTTAATTTTAGTATTTAAATTATTATAATATGTCCATAAATCTTCTTTGTAATCTAAAGGATAAAAACTTAATGAATATTTTTTAGTGTTGTTGAAATTCAATGTACTGTCATATATAGGTTCTGTATCATTAACAATAGTTCCATATGGATAATAAATATATCCATTTCTGTTTTTGGGGTAATTTATATTTATATTTACAGTATTTAAAAGTAAGTTTGATTTTGCGAAATATGCATTATATTCTTGAGGGTATAAACCTAATTCATTAAACTCTTTAAATATAAATTCATTTTCTTTATATATTTCGTCTGGAATTACATCCCAGCTATCACCAGTGTATACTGAACCACAGAAACCTTTTAAATAAATATACTGGTTTAAATTTTCGCTTATATTAACTGTCATATCAATGTTGTTTTTGTATTTTAATTCGTTAAATTTGCCTAATTTTGCACTATCTTGAGATGGTTTAGCCAATTCACTTAATGAATCAAGAGCTTTTTCTACTGAAAAGTCTGAAACAGAAGTTTTAAAATCTTTTCTTATTTCATTTATTTTTTCTGGTTTTTTGTAATTAAAAAGAGATAAAGCTAAAAAGGAAATAATAAGTATAGTTAACGAAAAAGCAAAAACTATAATCCCAATGTATTCAGTAACTTTAAGTTTGATATTTGAAACGGCATAGAAATTATTGTCTATTCTTATAAAATTTGCATCATATTTTTCATCCGGTATATTGTATTTACCAGATGAAATTTGCATTGAAAAGATAGAAATCCAAAAAGAAATCAAAATAAAAAAAGGAATATAACCAGGGACAATTCCAAAATAAAGACCTATTTCTACCAGAGGAAATGTTACCGCAAAAACAATTGCTAAATTTGGCTTTACTATAGTTCCATAACATACTCCTAATATTATTATAAATGAAATGAAAATAAAGAAAACAGTAATGCAATCTTCCTGTAAATATTCATCAGATACCTTGTAATAAAGAGAATAAGGTGAAATTATTTTAGTTTCTCTAGCTATAATATTTATACAGTGTTTAATTCCTTCAATAAATAAATTAATATTTTTATAAAGTAAGTATGAATAAGCAATAATAATGGGAATAAAAATCAATTTAAATTTTGATGGTAAAACAAGAATAACAGATATAGAAATATAAAATAAAAACGAATAAAAAGACACTAAAAAAGAATCATATTTAAAATCAAATAATGATAAAAAACTATAATTTGAACCAATTACCCCCATGAAAGAAATCATAAATAGCAGTAGAAGTTTATTAATTTTATAGCTTTTTTTTGCAGACAAAGAAATGTCATCTTTAATAATAATGCCATTTGTATTTTTTAAATCTTTTGTTGAATTTTGCATAAAAACCTCGAGTCTATAATTAAATAGTAAGTTTATGTAAACTTTGATTAATTTTATTTGGGAGAATTGGAATTATATTTATGCGATCTATGCATGAAAAATAATCAGGCAAGTTTTTTTCTTCTGATATGTACAAATATGTTTTTTTACTTTCATTATGAATAGTTGAAAAATTATGTAATATTTCTTTTGAAGTTGTGGAAGAAATATATATTATATGAGAATAGTTGGTTGTTTCTTCTGAAAGTTGAAATTGGTTTAAAGTGTTTGAGAAAATTGGAGAGGATGTTGTTTTGAAAAGTTTACCCAAAAAAATTGCAAAGTCATCATTTGAAAAAATGTTTTCTTTTAAAAATGAATTTACCGTATGGTTAACCCAACCAATATGATGAGCAATGTCGTTTTCTGACAAAAACTGCGAGATTGACATTAGGGTTTCAATAGATAAATCCATAAGCTTATAGTTATTATTATAGTTATTTTCAAAAATTAAAATTACTGAACTATGTATTGGAAAACTATAATCTTTTACTATGAGATTATCTTGTTTAATACTTAGCTTCCAATGAATGCGGTTTATTTTATCACCTGCAACATAATCTCTAAGATTAAATATTTCTGAACAATCATCACCACTTTTGGTTTTAGAAAAAATATTGCTTTCAGATAAAAAATTTGTGTTGGAGTCTATGTAAGGGTCTATATGATAAATAGTAGGTAGAATAGTTATTTCTTTTGATTTATTGATTTTAATTTTTTTTGAAAATAATTTTAAATAATCATATAATATAATTGATTTTAATTCAAATAACAAGTTTCCACAATAACTAGAGTTTATTATAAAATTTAAAGAGTTAGAAGTATGAGATTGTATAGGTATAGTAGATGTGAGGATAGAT
>JAEXNS010000153.1 GCA_023439605.1 Bacillota bacterium
TTTCTAAATTTACTTTTTGATTACATAAAACCAAAATACAAGTATATATTTGTATAATTTTTAATATAAAGAATCCATTGACATATAGCGTAGCAGGATGTATAATAATTATCAGATATTACATTTATTTGAGATTTTTTAAAATACATTTCATAGTGAATTTTTTATTAATTAATACATTTTAAATTCTTATTTTTTGTAATATCTAAAAGTATATTTAATATTTATTTAAGGAGGCAAATTCAAATGCAAAAATCAAAAAAAAGCAAGTTAATATCTCTGTTATTAACTATAGTAACCATAATAGGTATTATGCCTTTTAGTTTACTACAAGTTAGTGCAAGTACACAAGCTGATAAACTCGTATCTAAAGCTGAAAGTCAAATAGGCTACAAGGAAGGTTCTGATGGATACACCAAATATGGTGCTTGGTATGGTATTCCAAAAGGTCATTGGTGTGCAATGTTCGTCTCTTGGTGTGCAAATCAATCTAGTATTTCTACAAGTATCATACCAAAACACGCTAGTTGCGACGTAGGTAAAGATTGGTTCAAAAACAAGGGTTTATGGAAAAATAGCAAATATCAAGGTGGATCATACACTCCTAAAAAAGGTGATATAATTTATTTTAGTAGTACCTCAAACATGAGCGATTCAACTCATGTTGGTATTGTAACTAGTGCTTCTTCAACTACTGTATATACAATAGAAGGAAATACTTCTGATCAAGTTGCAAGAAAAAGTTACTCTTTAGGTAACAAAACCATATTAGGTTATGGGGTTCCAAAATATACAACGGTTGTTGACCCAAATGTCTATTTCCCTAAGTATACTGGAACTAGTTCGTCTCTAGTAGATGCTTTAAATGCAGTTGGTGCTACTTCTACATTTGATTACAGAAAAAAAATAGCTGCTAAAAACGGTATATCAAACTATACAGGTACAGCATCACAAAACACTACTCTATTAAATTTATTAAAACAAGGTAAATTAATAAAACCTTGATGTTATAATTATCAAAAAAGACTGTTGTATTTTACAACAGTCTTTTTTATTTTGTGTATTTATTTTGAACTGATTCCAAACATAAAATATAATCCATTATTTCAATTTTAATACATTAAATCAGTGTTTCCTTAAATCTGATTATATAATATCCATTAAAATCTATAGTTTCTTTTTATTTACCTTTTAATTTAACACTTATTACTTATCAAAGCAAGAAGCCTTTATAAGATCTTTCCCAAAATATTGATTCAAAAACGCCTCCATTGTTCCATAATTGAATTGATTAGTTTGTCCCCAATATTCTTGCATAATTTTATAACAGGTATTTGCCATTTTGATTTTTATTTCAGTATTCCCTCTAGAATTGTTATCTAACGACTGCCATTCCAAACTCTCACAACAGTCAAAACTTAAACCGTTATAAGTAGCACCTGTGTATTGTTTAAAACCATCATATAATCCATTTGTATTAACTGGTTTTTTACCCTTAAAGAAATTCTCTATACTATTCCAATTGTTAGTTTGAAGTGCAATGTCAACAATTTTTGAACTAAAAATAAAACATCTACTGCCGTTATATGATAAATAGTTAGGATTTGTTTTTTCACTTATTTCACAATTTTTTAAATAAGTTTTATAATCGCCACTAATACCGCTCTCCAGTTGAATTGTCATACTGCGTAGATTATCACAATTTTGAATTGCAACAATACCACGTGCATTTGTAGTCATATCATCTAAGTTAAAATTATAATAGTTTGAGAAATTGTTTCTAGTATTTCCTAATTCAGCATAATCATAATTATCCCCTCTCTTAGAAGCATCTGATTCATATTTTATGCCATAAGCATGGGATAGCTCATGTAATTCAACATTGTTTAAGTATTTGCCTGTACTTTTGGTTTTATTTTTAATACTGTCCATTATAGTGTTTGTTGAAGACATTGTGTGAAAAGTTGGAAAGTCATTATAATACCCTAGTTCTCCAGAATTATTACAATGAGGATTATCGTTTTCTGGTTTACAGTCAATGAAAACAGTGTTTTTCGTTATATTGGTAAGTGTACTAAGACTATTGCAATATAAAGATAAATTTTTACACCAATTTTTGTAATAAACATCTGTTATACCATCAACTTTAAGTGCTGAAATAACTATATTTTCAAGTGGAGAAGATGCATGTAAAACAACATAATCATTATCACTTTTTACTAGACAGCTTTCACAACTTAATGTACTAGAGTTTATAGAGGATGTTTTAAAATTAAACTCTGAACCATAACTAAAAAATGAATATGTCAATTCACAAGATATCAATTTATTGCTTGAATCTTTATTTGCCTTAAAGTCTGTGTAGTTATATTTTTTTTGATTCAGTTTTGCCGTTCTTCCATATTCCTTCAAATTTGCATCTACAATTAATTTTAAAGACTTCGCTTCGTCCTCGCTTACACCTTTAACAATAAGTTTTAAATTTATACGTGTTCCGCTTTTTACTTGAAACATACTGCTTCTTGAAATACACCTATTACCACTACTATTGACTATGGAAGTAGATAAATAGGATGACAAATAAGGTTTATATATATTAACTGTAATTTGACTTTCATCAATATTAACAGCATCATTATAATCTATATCGGAAATGAACGGTGTTTCGGCACTTGAACTAAATCCTACTATTGATGAGGAAAGAGTTCCTGTCATTATTCCAAATGCACTTAAAACTGCAAGTGCTTTTTTAAAAAAGATTTTTTTCATAAAATACTCCTTTTTTGTGAATTTAATATCGCATTTTAATTCATATTACACCATATGGTAAATAACTGGTTAAAAAAATCTCGGATTATTTTGCAGACTTAATAGATTTATTATTATGATGCTTTTACAAAGCTCCATGCAAGAGAATTATCATTATTAACAAACCAATTATTTTTACCACTTGTTGAAATGGCTGTACATCTATAGTTGTAAGGGACAATGTATTTACATCCATTAATATCTCTTATGAACCATTTTTGACGCTCTAAGCCTGCTGAATATGTATTCCAACTATACAGCCTGTTTATATCATTACCTGTGCTACTTGTATTAGACAAAGTCAGATATTTACTATTTTTAATAAATCCATACTCCCCATTACCAAAATAACGTATATTACTTGAAAGATTCGATGAATTATTTGTGATTGTATAAGAACCTTCATATAACTTTGCTGTGTTTTCAAACTGCCATTTCTGAGAAAAACTTGATGTATTATAATCATTTATGCATATTGAATTATTTGTTGAATAATAATCCAAAGCTTTGTTAACCCCTATATTAGAAATTACTCTATATGAACCATCATCGTTCATGCATATTTCCCAGTATTGACAATCAGTTCCTGAATGTGCTGACTGCCATACTAACGTATAATTATTTGTTAATGCATAATAAACCTCAAGACAAAGAGTTGTGTTTGTTAATGGTGTTATTTTATAACGTTTATTCCCACAATAATACACTTCCCACTTTTGTGCAAGTTCACCAGCTGTATTATTAAGATTTAATGAAACTGAATTTTTACTATTTAAATATTTATCATTGCTCAAGTTCTTTAAATAAAATATTCCATCTAATATTCTTGATTCCTTTTCCATCCTCCATTTTTGCAATTCATTGGACGAAGAATACGTTTTAATAACTAAACCAGAACCAATTGCTGAGGTAGAGGAAGTTAATACTTTTGTACTATCAAGTTTTGATGTGATTTTAACAGTTCCATCAGAATTTTGAGTAATCATCCAATATTGGCAGTTGGTGTTTAAAGTAAAGTTGTACAACCAAACATTAGTATTATCTGTAGTCTGTGCATTGATTATATCAAAACATGCAGTAGAACTTTGACTAGGATGTATTGAATAATAACCATTCCCTCTATAAATAAAATTCCACTTCTGATTTGCAGTACTATTAAATGCCGCTTTGCTTAAATTTCCACCCTGTGAATTTGTACTGGATTGAATGTAGGAAGATGAATTGTTAATATAATAACTTCCTTCATAAAGAGTATCTACCTTTTCAAATACCCATCTTTGAGAAATATCCGTACTACTAGCATTTTGAATTTTTAATCCAAGTGTAGAATCAGTAACTACTGCATAATTTGTATTTTTCTTTGATTTCATTTGGAAC
>JAEXNS010000154.1 GCA_023439605.1 Bacillota bacterium
AATAGTTCTGGATTAACATCATAAGCTAATAACAAATCAGCTACAGTTTTTGCAGCAGGAACTATGTATCTTCCATAGTCACCAGCATCATGCCAACCACCAGTAACATCTATTTTTTCATCTGTGCCTAAAACAGTAGCAAGTGATGTATGGCATGCGTCATGACCGAAATCATCATCGATAACTTCGCAGCCACATCTTTGTAGATATAACATATAGATGCTGTCTCTAAATAAATCACTATATATGCTATTATCACCTATTGTAAATGGGAATGACTCACCCATAGTTTCTGTTGTGATTTTGTATGTTCCTTCAGTTTTTAGTTCTGAAAAATCACCATACCAGTTAGTTTCTTTTGCATCTGCATTGCTAAATTCTCCGTAAATATCACCTGTGTATACAGTTTGATTAGTTTTAACATCAACTACGTTAAACTCTGTATCTAAATTTTTGCCACGGAAAACTGCAATTTTTTTATTGTCTTTTAAATATCCAACTTGGTTTGTTAAGATAGTTTCTTCAGGTGTTTCAAAAGAACTATAATCTACTTTACTATCATCAATTAAATCAAGATAAACATTATCAAGATATATTTTGTGTGCTTCTAAATCTACACCTTGATTTCCACAGTTGAAAACCAATTTTGTTAAAAGATCGGTTGCTTCTTCCATAGTAAAAGTAAATTCTAAAGATTGTGCTTCAGGTGTTAATTCAAGTGCTTTCCAGAAATAAGCGGTATAGTCGTTTCCGTTTTCTTGAACTATAGCTTCTACTTTTCTGTCCACTGTGGATGAAATGTCAAATCTTAAACGATAAACACCGTTTTGATACATAGGTGTTATATCATGGAACATTTGAACTCCATAATTTAATGTACCTACAGAAGTAATGTCTAAAGTAAGTTTACCATCTTCTGTTATTAATGCAGATTTTGCTCCTCCAGCAACATAAGTCCCCCAATTTGTTTTTCCTAATTCAAAATCAGAATTTCTTATTAGTGATTTTACAACTTCTACAGATACAGGTTCAACATCTTCAGCAAATATTGATAAGCTTGAAGAAAACATTAAACTCCCTGCTAGTCCCATTGCAATTGTACTTCGAACCAATCGACTTACAAATTTGTTCATAAAATAAACTCTCCATTCTATATAATAATTAAATTTCAATATTTTAATTGTATAGTATTGAAAAAAAAAACTCAATCATATATAATATAAATATATTGATGTTTTGTGCTTTTGAATAAAAAAAAGGAGTGGTAATCGTTTTGTTTGTAAGAAATGTTGCAATAAATCACTTTCACGATGCAAATTTTTTTCAAGAAAGACCACATGGAAGTGGGGATTACCTCATGTTAGTATTAAAAAGTAATGCTATTTTTAATATAAATGAAAGAGATATTTCTATTCCTAAAAATACGGTTTTTTTATATAATTTAGGTACTCCGCAGTATTATCGTGCAAATGGAAATAGCTTTTCTCATGATTGGATTCACTTTCATTTTGAAAATGATGAATTGTCAGATTTTATGAAGCTTAATATTCCTTTTGATACACCTATAAATATGAAAAATATAAATCATATTTCTTTTTGTCTAAAATGTATTTCATATGAAAATTATTCTGATAATAAACACAAAAAGGATACTGTAAGTTACTATATGAAAATAATTTTTAATAAAATAAGTGAATTTATAAATGAAAAAAATACTATTAACAAGAGTTCCCATTATACTATGTTGTCAACCATTAGAAGCAAGGTTCAACATCATCCATATGAAAACATAAACGCTGAAAGTTTAGCCCATGAAATAAGTATGAGTAAATCCTATTTTCAACACCTGTACAAAAAACATTTCGGCGTTTCACTTATTGAAGATTTGATAAATAGTAGAATAGAGTACGCAAAATGGCATCTTGCAGAAACGGATTTTTCAGTAAAATCTATTTCAGAACTATGTGGATATAACAATTTTTCGCATTTTGAAAGACAGTTTAAGGAAAAAGCGGGAATGACACCAACTGAATATAGGAGTAATATTTTGGTTAAAACGGATAAAGAACCTGTTGAAAAATAATTTTGAATAAGCATGAAAATGTGGTATAATAATTTAAAAGAAAAAATTAATTGACATAATCCTTTGTTTATAATATAATAATTTTAATGTATTATAAAAGTATATTTATTCATATTTACATAAATAGTAATAAACATACGTTTGATTAAAGGAGGATTTATGAAATTAATAAAAAAACAACTTGCTATTTGCATTTTAATTATAATACTTATTCTTAATTTTTCAATAAATATTAAAGCCGAATTTGTATTAGATGATGAAAAAATTATAATATCGGCATCAAAAATAATTTATGAACTAGAAGGTGATTATGGCTCAATAAATCCAAATGATAGAGGTGCCTTAAGTATAGGTAAAATTCAATGGCATGCCACTAGGGCTTTGGAATTGTTGAAAATCATAATAAAAATGAATGATGAACAAGCAAAAGTTATTTTAGAAGAAAATTTATATAATGAAATACTTCAGTCAACAAACTGGAATTCACGCATTTTAAACAAGGAAGAATCTGAGAAAATCTCTATGCTTTTAATTACTGAAGAGGGTAAGGCTGCACAGGATAAATTATCAGATGATGATATTATGTCTTATATATCTCATGGAAGAAAACTTGGTTTTACAGACCCAAAAGTATTAATCTTTTTTGCCGATGTTGAAAATCAATGTGGATACTCAGGAGCAGAAAGTGTATTTAAGTATTTGTTGAAAATAGTTAATTCTTATGAAAAAGCTAGTTTAGAAAATATGTACCAAGCTTCAATAGATTATGCAAATGCTGTGATAACAAACGAAACTAATTTGACTTTGTTTAAAAACAGAAGATTAAAAGTGTATAACTATGCAAATTTACTTCCTTTTTATGATGATGATTTATTTGCACCAGTAATAAAAAATGTAGAGATATCAGATATTTCAGATACTGGATATACCATAACATGCGAGGCAACCGATGAAGGCTATGGTATAGATAGAGTTATGTTCTCTACTTGGTTTACAAATGGTGAATACACAAGTGAAATACATGCGTCTAAAGGTGTCTTAGTTGATAAAAATAAATTTAGTTGCAGAGTTAATTTTAATGAGTATGGATGTGTATCTGGACATTATGTAACTAGAATATATGCATATGATAAAAATAATAATTATGCTTTTGATATGGGTATTACACATATGTACACAAGTTCAAGTTTAATAGGAGATGTAAATCTTGATGGATTTATAAATAATACAGACTTGATTTATATATGTCAATTCCTAATTGAAGAACGTGTATTGTCCTCTCAAGAGTATCAAAATGCAGATGTTGTAAAAGATGGTGTGGTTGATATAGCAGACGTTGCGACGATGAAACAATATTTACTGGGGGATAACGTTATACTAGGTCAGCAGTAATAAAAAGTAAGAATTTACAGGTGTTTCGACTCTGCGGGGGCGACTGGGCTTTCCAGTCGCCCTGTACCCTCGGTAAAATATCTTTGCTTTATATATGTGGATGAATAGTAACATGGTTTTATTAAAAT
>JAEXNS010000169.1 GCA_023439605.1 Bacillota bacterium
AATATAGCTATGCAGAATTAGCGGAAATACATAATAAAAAAGAAGCAACATTAAGAAAGAGATATGAAAGAGCAAAAGACAAACTGGCTTCTGAATTGGAAAACTGCAGAAGTGTACAAATAAAAGAAAAGGGGGAATTAATATGAAAAACAAAGAAAATTTGATAAAAGAACAACTATTGAATATTAATTTACCTAGTTCTAATTTGCAAGAGAGAGTTTTTGCAGAGATAAGAAAACAAAATGGAGAGAAAAAAAATATAGATAATAAAAATAATGAACAAACAAAAGAAGAAAATATGGCGAAAGATTACAAAAACAGTATCAAAACAAGTGAAAAAACACCATGGTATACATATTTAAGCGTTGCAGCAGTTATATGTGTAATAGCAGGAACCACATTTGCATTTTCAAGAATGGATAGAACAAATAATAATGGTGGAGATGAAACTACGGTAACTACAGTTACTAGTGAAACTTCAGAAATAACATCAGTGGTTACTACTGTGACAGAAGATGTAGAAAATATAGGTTTAGAGGAAACAAAGTTGGATGCTCCAGGGCTTTTACATTATGGTGATTTAAGTTATAGAATAATTGATAATGAAATAACTATAGTTGATTGTTTGGATACAATAGTTGAAGCCAATATACCATCTGAAATAGATGGTTATCCAGTTACTAAAATAGATGATTATGCTTTTTGGAGATCTCATGAATTGACAAAAGTTAATATACCTGATTCGATTGAAGAAATAGGCAGTTTAGCATTTGCTGATTGTGAGAAAATAGAAACTATCTATATTCCATATTCAGTTAGAACCATAGGAAATTATTTTGTTGATAGACATATCAAATATATAGAAGTAGATGAAAGAAATGATTATTTTTGCGATGTAGAAGGGGTATTGTATACTAAAGATATGAAAACTTTAGTCCAATATCCAAGTGGAAAAACAGAAACTAGTTATAGTATTTTAGAATCAGTTGAAAAAATAAATGAGGATGCGTTTTATTGGAATGAATTTCTAGAAGAAGTATTTATACCAGATTCAGTGAACGATATAGGAAGGATGGCTTTCTGTAGTTGTAGTAAATTGAAATCAATTAATATACCAGAAAAAATAACAGAAATAAAAAATAGGACGTTTGCTATGTGTTATGAATTGACATATATTAATTTGCCTGAAAATTTAAAAAAAATAGGTGATGGAGCTTTTAATTATTGTAATAGGATCACTTCAATCAATATACCAAATAAAGTTGAATTTATAGGTGCAGAAGCTTTTAAGGGTTGTGCTGAATTGAATTCGATAATAATACCTGATTCAGTTACGTATATGGGTAATTATGTATTTCAAGAATGTACAAAAATGCAGTCAATAGAAATGGGAAAAGGTGTTAATAGGATCAGTGATTTCATGTTTTCTCAATGCGAAATGCTAAATAGTGTTAATATTTCAAATTACATAGAAGCAATAGGAGTTAATGCATTTGGTTATTGTAAAGGATTAAATTCGATTGAAATTCCCGAATCTGTAAAAGAAATAGGCGATTTTGCATTTGGTTCTTGTGATAAATTAACTGAAATAAAAGTAGACTCTAAAAACACTAACTACTGTGATATAGATGGTGTTTTATTTAATAAAAATAAAACAGAGATTATAAGTTATCCAGTTGGAAAGATGGAAACTCATTATTCTATACCCAAATCAGTTAATGTAATAAATCAAAATGCTTTTTATTTTGCAAAAATAGTAACTGTAGATATTCCAGATTCAGTAATTGAAATAAAAAACAGTGCATTTGAATCATCGATGCTAAATACAATAAATATACCTGGTTCAGTTATTAGAATAGGTGAAGATGCATTTAGATGGACTCCTTGGTATGAACAACAACCTGATGGAGTTGTTTACATAAGTGACTTTTTATATAAATATAAGTATGACATACAAAATATAATAGTAGATGGTAATTCGGATTTAAAAGTAAAAGAAGGAACCAAGTATATTGCCAAAGGAGCATTTGAGGGTGCTGGTAAATTTAATTCTATAGAAATACCAGAATCATTGATAGCAATAGACGATGAAGCGTTTGCAAGTTGTGCTTTCAACAAAATAAATATACCTAATTCCGTGGAAAAAATAGGCAATAGAGCTTTTGCAGGAAGTGGAATAGAAAATATATTAATTCCTGAATCTGTAAAAGAAATAGGCGAAGCGGCATTCGATATACATGGATATTCAATTAATGTAGATGAAAAAAATAGGAATTACACTAGTGTAGATGGAGTTTTGTTTAATATTGACAAAACTATTTTGATGAGTTACCCATCAAAAAAAGAGGATGAATCATATATAGTTCCGAACTCAGTTAAAGAGATAGGAACAAATGCTTTTTCAGAATGTTCGTTTAAATCACTAACAATAGGGGAAAATGTTGAGATAATACAGGATTATGCATTTGCAAATTTACCATTGAAATCTATAGTAATACCGAATTCTGTGAAGAAAATTGGAGGAGGAGCTTTTTCTGAATGTAGACAGCTTGAAAGCATAGTTGTTGGTAAATCAGTAGAGAGTATAGAAAGCGGAGCTTTTTGGGATTGTAGTAACCTTGTTTCCATGACTCTTTTAAATCCAGATACTCAATTTGATGAACAAGGTGTTTTTTATCATGGAAATGATAACTTAACTTTTATAGGTTCAAAAAATTCAGATGTAGAAAGATATGCAAATGAAAATTATATTTATTTTATGGAGTTAAAAAATGAATAAAAATGTGATATTTTCAATGTTTTAAAAGTTAATATACTATAAACTATGGGTAGAATTTTTTGATTAAAAAATATAAATTAAAGGCTATAATTTCGTTAAGTAGTGTAGAACAGAAATAAAATAAAAATCTTACAAAATAAAATTTTATTTTGTAAGATTTTTTTGAAATATTTTTATTACTATAGTTGTCTAATATTATAAAGGGGAGTGATATAAATGGATTTAGAAAATATTATTGAAGATTGTGATATTGAAAAAATAATGAAACATTACGGAAATCAAATAATGAGATTATGTTTTATATATTTGAAAAATCATCATCAAGCAGAAGATGCAACACAAGAAACATTTATACAAGTATATAAAAACTATGGGAGGTTCGAGAAAAAATGTTCTGAAAAAACGTGGGTAACACAAATAGCGATAAATATATGTAAAAACATGATGAAAAGTTCATGGATAAGAAGGGTTGATACTAGGAGTAGCGTAGATGATAAAAGTTTAGTGTATGAAGATAAGTACAGCGATGATACAGTTTTAAATACTATAATGAATTTAAAACCTATATACAAGGAAATAGTGATATTATATTATTACCAAGAATTAAAGTTTAATGAAATATCAGAAGCTCTATCAATTCCGTTACCAACAGTACTAATAAGACATAAAAGAGCAAAAGAAATATTAAGTAAACAATTGAAAGGATGGTATTTCGATGAAGAACAATATACAGAATTATCTAAACGAAAAATTGTCTGATATAACTTTTAGTGATGAAAGTCAAGCTAAAGTAATGGAAAAAATAAAAACACTTTCGTTAAATAGAGATAAAGAAGAAAATACAGACAAAGTGACAAAAGAATTTAAAAATATAGAGAAATCAAGTGTTATAATTGAAAAAGTAGAAGTAAAGGATGTGAATAAATCTATATGGATTAAATATATAAGTTTTGCAGCAGCATTTTTGATAATAGTAGGTTCAACATTTTCATTTTCGAAAATGGATAGCTCAAACAATAATGTTGGAGATGAAACAATTGTTACAACAGTTGATTTTTTTCAAACGGACAATGAGACCAGTAGTGTTGGAGATGAAGCAAATAATGATACTAATGAAAGCAATGATTTTTACCCACAAAAAATAGAAAATTATTTTATCGCAGAACAAATAGCATTAAATGGGGAATATGACTATTTTGATTTTTATGGTGTAGCTAATGGTAAAGCATACATAATAGCACAAGATATAAGTGGCATGCAAATAGATAGTACATATGTATGGGTTATTATAAATGAAGATGGTATTGAAGAATCAAAGATACCTATAAAGCCTCAACATGAGGGTGGTATAAATGATTTTACTATAAATGAAGATGGTACTATATCATTTATTGAAAATGCCTATATAAATGATATAGTACAAACTTATATACATACAATGGATATAACAGGTGCCATTATTTCAACTATCGAAGTAAAAGAACCGAATATTTCTTTCGATAATTGTTTAATTCCATTTATAAAAGATAAAGATGGAAATTTTATTTTAGCTGTATCTATTATTAACCAAACATCAGGTGAGCAAAGTACAATAATATATAAGGTCAATAATAGTGGTGAGATATTATTGACAATAGAAGATAAAGCGTTTTATGGTGTGGGTGTAAATAAAATATTTAAAATGAAAAATGGAGATATTATCCTACAATATTATAGTAATTTTGCAAAAGTAAATTTTGAAAACAACTCAATAGAAAAAGATTATAAATTTGAAGGCTTAGATAAAAGAAAAAACTATGAAGTGATTAGTGGAAATGATGAATATGAATTATTTCTAACCGACAATATGTCTTTATATGGGTATAACTCTGATGAGAAGGAGGTTGTAGAGATAATAAATTACGTAGATTCCGATATTGAAGGGTATGTGAAATTTGCTCTTCCTGTAAATAAAGATAGAATGATTTGTAAAATATATGACACAGTAGCTTCATCTGGACAGAAAAATGTAAATTTCATTTTAAAAAGAGTAGATTCTGAAACACTGAAAAAAGTACAAGAGAAACAAGTATTAACATTGGCTGGAAGTTATATCCCATGGTATTTATCTTCTGAGGTAGCTAGATTAAATAAATCAAATGATAAGTTTAGAGTCAAGTTAATTGATTACACAAAATATAACACAGAAGATGATTATGAAGCAGGAAGTAAAAAACTAAATGATGAAATTTTAAATGGTAATATTCCAGATGTTTTAATACTTAATACAATGATGGATACAGATGCATATATAGATAAAGGTTTTTTAACAGATATGAATACTTTTTTTAATTCTGACTTAGATATAAAAAAAGAAGATTATTTAGAAAATATAATTAATGTTTTTGAAACTGAAGGAAAGTTATATCAAATATCACCAAACTTTTTGATAAAAGCTATGTTTGGAAAAACGTCAGAATTAGGTGAAAATAAGGAATGGAATATCGAGGATTTTAATGCGTTTTTAGGAAAAAATAAAGACAAAGAAGTGGTGAATATAGGAGGTAAAGCTTTATTAGAAGAAATACTAAGAAGTACTATTGATGAATATATAAATTATAAAGAGGGAACCTGTAATTTTGAGAATGAAAATTTTATAAAGCTAATTGAAGGTATAAAAAAATATGATGAAAATAGGCTAGAATCACAAAATGAAGATTATAATTATAACACTTATAATTCATTGCTTAACATGGATGCTATATACAGCTATTTGCAAATGCATCAAATTGAGAAGGGATATATTGGGGAAGAAATAACTTTAAAGTACTTTCCTTCAGTTACAAGTGGATGTGCATCTATGGATATTGATTTTTCTCTTGCGATTTCTGATAAGTCAAAAAATAAAGAAGCAGCATGGGAATTTGTTAAAATGTTTCTAAAAGAGGATTTTCAAAATAGAGTGGGCTATTTATGGGGATTTCCTATAAAAAAATCTTCTTTAGAAAAACTAGCAGAAAATACAAAAAATCCAACACAAGATATAGGAAGTCCACTTATTCAATCAGGTCTTCAAGTAGGAGATGAATATAAGGAAATAGGATTTATAGATGATCAAGGAATTGAAAAAGTTAATGATTTAATAAAATCTATAAATTCTTCTGTGAAATATGACAGCGAAATAATAAATATTATTAGGGAAGAATTATATTCATTTTATGATGGCAATAAAACAGCAGAGGAAGTAGCAAACTTAATTCAAACTAGAATAAGTACCTATATAAATGAAACAAAATAGAAATTATTGTTAAGATGGGCTCCTTATAATTAAAAAACAAAAAAGATTACAAAAATTATTTATTTGTAATCTTTTTTTGTCACAAAACAAGTATTTTTAACGTAATATATTATATAAGAAATAATTAAAAACAAAAATAATAAATTTAAACTTTTAAAATAAAAAAATTTAAACAAAGAAATTTTTTTGTGATATTTATATATTTTAAATAGTTTTAGCTATATAAAGAAAAATTATAATTGTTTTTACTTTTATTCGAAATCGTGACAAATGTCATATTTACAGTTAAAAAAATTTGGTACAATATAAACATAAAATTCAAACAAAAAGTATTTAAATATTTTTTGTAAATTAATTAAGTTGTTAATCCATGGATTGCATATATAAATCATATGAGTGTACAGCATATGATAAAAGAAAAATAAAAATAAAAAATGACTAGGAGATTAATATGAAAAACTTAAAGAAAAAAATAGCACTATTAGGTGCAGTAACATTAGCGTTGACAACATTTGTTGCAAATTCTGCAAATGCCACATTTTTAAATGAGAAAAATATACAAAAAGCAAGTGCGGCGGCATTTGATTATACTGGTCAAGATTCAATTTGTTTTAATAGAAAAACAGATACATCTATTACTTTTGACGTAACCTATCCAAATCAAAACGCATATGGAAACAGACTTCAATTATGTGACTTGACAACAGGTAACTGGCAATGGATACAACCAGATAATTATCTAACAGATGGTACATATACTTTCAATAATTTAATTCCAGGTAGACAGTATAGAGCTAGCTTAACATGGCATGATGGTACTAGATGGCATGATCTGTATGTTCGCGTAACTACAACAAATCCAGTGAATTATTCTAAGGTTTTGGTTTTCGTTCATGAAAATGTTTTTGATGGATTACAAGATTCTCTTGATCAATATAGAGCTGATTTGTTGAAAGAAGGTTATTGTGCAGAGGTTGTTAAATATACTTCTGGGACAGCTTCAGATGTAAGAAATATAATGAAAAATAAATATCAACAAAATAATAAAATTAAAGGAGCTTTTCTAATTGGAGATATCCCATATGCTGAAACAAAAAACAACTGGGAATCTAATGATTGGCCTGGATATTTATATGATGGTCTAAGTGATTTGTATTATATGGATTTAGATGGTTCTTGGATAAACAAAGATAATGATGCTGCGTTTGAGGAGCATACAAATGGTAGCGGAGACAAAAAACCAGAAATTTCATGTGGAAGATTATATGGAAGCACTCTTGCTGATTCAGTAGAAAATGAACTAGCAATGTATAAAGACTATTTTAGAAGAAATCATGAATATAGAACTAACCAAACGACATGTACGGGGGCATTGAGCTCATATGAAAATGGGATTGTAACACAAGAAGTAGATGGATTAAGAGTTCTTTATCCAAATACAACAAGTATAGATTGTATGGGAACAAGTTCATTGGTTAAAAATGAAATAGTTAAAAATTATGAATGGGCATCTATAATAGCTCACTCTTGGTCAAATGCTCTATCAGGCATGAGCACAGACTACATAAGAACAACAAAACCATCGGTTCTTTTCTATAATACTCATGCTTGTGGAACAGCTAGATTTAAAGATGATGATTATGTTGCAGGTGCTTGTGTGCTAGAGGCAAATGGATTAACTTATTTAGGTTCTACAACATTAGCGTATTATTTGCCAGAATGGGATACTGCGTACACCTCTAAATTAGCAAATAACGGTACATTTGGAGACGCATTATTAGATATATTTGATTTATCATTAAATAATTCTAACAATAGTGTTGACTGGACCGGACAGGAAATGATTTTATTAGGGGATCCTACTTTAAAGGTTAAATAAAATTATTGAACATGTATAAAAAAGACAAAAGTTCAGAAAGACAATAAATAACATATTGATAGATGAACATAAATTCCAAATTATTTAATATTAATTTGGAATATGTAAAATCTTATGATTTAAAAAACAAAAAAGATTACAAAAATTATTTATTTGTAATCTTTTTTTG
>JAEXNS010000254.1 GCA_023439605.1 Bacillota bacterium
TTTAATTATACCTGTTATTTCATCTGGGCGTAAACTCAATCAATACACCTTCTTTATAATAAATTTTTAATTGTATAAATTAACTCTAATTTCACTTAACTTTGTTTTAATACTATTATCAATTCTAACATTATCATAATCAATTATAATCCCACCAATAATTTCTGGGTCAATTTTTTCTACTAAAATAATCTTCTTTTTTAATTTTTCAGACAGTTTTAATTTTAATTTTCCTCTTAGTTCATCTGTCAAACTAATACTTGATGTAACAGAAACTTCTTGAATATTTAAATGCTTATTATAGTTTAGTTTAAAATTTTCTATAATATTTAAAATAATAGAGATTCTATTTTTTTCAGCAATTAAACATAAATAATCAAAGGACATTCCATCATCATCAAAAATTTTATTTATTATAGAAATTTTATCTTTAAAATCAATTGTAGGTGAGGATAACAATTTTATTAAATCTGGATTCTCGTTAAAAACAGAATAATAAAAATTTAATTCTTTATAAACTTTTTCAAGGCAATCTTGTTCTATACACAGTTCAAAAAGTGCATCTGAATATAATTTTGACACCTCATTTTGCATTATAAATCACCTACATTTTCGATAAAGTCATTGATTAATTTTTCGTGATCCTTTTTATCGATTTCTTTTGAAATAACTTTTTGGGCCATCATCAAAGCTATATCTGAAATTTCATATTTAATCTCATTTTTAGCACGTATTTTTTCACGTTCTATATCTAAATTTGCTTTTTCTAAAACATTATTTGCATTATTTTTTGCTTGCAACATAATTTCATCTGAACGAATCAAAGCTTTTTGAGTTGCTGATTTTACTATTTGGGCAGCTTCATCTTTTGCATTTGTCATAATATTATTATATGTTTCCTCTTGTTTTTTTGCATTTTCTAAAGATTCATCTGCTTTTTTATATGTATTTGTAACATCTGCTTGACGTTCTTCAATTATTTTGTTAACTCTTCCAAATAATAAATGTTTAATAATCATAAACAAAATTAAGGTATTTATTAACGTAAATACAATAGTGCCGGTGTCAACGGATAGAAAATCTAACATTATATATTAACACCCTTTCTATTTTTTATAATTTTCCTATAAAAGGATTGATAAACATAAGAATCATAGCTACTACTAATCCATAAATACCTGTAGATTCTGCAACAGCACATCCAATAAACATAGTTCTAGTAATTGCACCAGCGGATTCTGGTTGACGACCTACTGCTTCACATGCTTTTCCAGCAGCATATCCTTGCCCTATACCAGGACCTACTCCGGCTATCATAGCCAACCCTGCTCCTATCGCTGAAGCTGCTAAAACAATTGCTTTTTCCATAATTAATTCCTCCATGTTTTTATAATTTATTCTTTAGCCATACCTATAAATGCCATAGAAAGCATTATAAATATATATGCTTGCATGAAACCAGCAAAAAGATCAAAATAAACTGATAAAATGGCTGGTATACCTACTGTAAAAATAGGAATACTAATTCCTATAAGCTTTGAAATACTACCCAATGAAAAATATAACAGTTGAGTTATAACCATTCCGCCTGCTATATTACCAAAATGACGAAAACTCATTGAAATAGGTGTTGCAATTTCACTTATTAAATTTAATGGTGCCATAACAACAAATGGTTCGCCAAAGCCTTTTATATACCCTAAGAATCCATTTGTTTTAATTTTACAAAACTGTATTGTAAAGAAAGTCATCAAAGCCCATGTAACTGTGGTATTATAATCTGCTGTTACTGATCGAAGTCCAACTAAACTAACCAAACTACCAAATATAGAAAACATAAATATAGTCATCATATATGGTGTATAATGAAGATTTTTTTCACCCATTGATTCTTTAACCATATTATTAAATGTTGACACCAACATTTCTGCTAAAACTTGTTTCTTTTTAGGCTTTAGTTTTGACATATTATGAGTTAAAAATAATATAACCAGTGTCAGGACTACAATTATAAACCATCCTATAACAATTGTTTCAGTTATATTGATTTTTAATCCCAAAACTTCAAAATCAAATACTATCTTAGGACCTGTTACGCTTGGACCTGCTGAAACAACTTGTTCACTTGCCATCAATCAATCTCCTCCTTTTTTATATAATAAATTTTTCCCAAAATATATTATTTTAGGGTAAAATAAAGGAATTATAGCTCCTATAAAATAAATATTCGACAGCTTTAATGAAATGTAAAGAAACAAAGCAGTAATTATTATTCTAAAAAAATATCCAATTACCATAAATGGTGTTCCATCCTTACCGTTTACACCTTTGTTAATAACCATTTTTACGTTATAATTTAAAATTACAATGTTTAAAATCATAGATATTGTACCTAAAATAAGACCTACTAAAGCTTTTATGGAGTCTGAAAATTCAAAAATCATGTACATAATAAGATAAAATCCAATATTTAAAAATAAAGTCCTAATCAATATGAATTTTAATTCTTTCATAAATTCTTCTTTATTCATACATTCCTCCCTTTATACACCTAAAAATAATTATAGCACAATTTATTAAAAATATAAATACTTTTTAATAAATTGTGCTATTTTTTTTCAAAATAAATTTGTATTATATTTAGTTATAATTTTTTTATAACTAAATTGCATTATAATTAAAGTATAACAATCTATAACTTTATTTTATTAAGTTTACTGCTATTTTAATAAAGAAAAAATTATATCTAAATATTCATTTAAATAAATATTTGAAGCATAAACACCATAATAAATATCATTTGTTTTAAAAACCGAATAAAAATTATTTTTTTCAGTGCTAATATCAGTATTTTGTATTTCAAAATAAAGGTATAATTCGCTTTCATTTATATAATTTATAGTTTCATTATCTTCAGCATTCGCTTTACAATAATTTATATTTTCAAGATTTTTTGAAACATTTAAATTTAAATTTACACCATCATTATAGTATTTAAAGAAAACTCCATAATCATATTTAAAATCCGAGGAAATATTTTGAATTTCATCCTGCAAAGAAAAATTATTAACAATTAAATCCGAGATGATTTTTTTCCCGAAATAATCATCAATAAAACTTGTTGATTTATTTGGGGTATTCTCATCAGACGCATAAGGATAATTTAAAGTGTAATTTGCAGCATTAAAACCTAAATAATACCCATTATAATTTATATTAACTAAATTTTTATTTTCATTTCTATTCGTAGAAGCATCTGGTGATCCAATTAAATCAATATCTAAAGGAATTGTAGTTTCTACTTTACTAGAACTAATATAGCTTGGTTGAGATATTTTAATACTTGTTGGAGTTGTTTCAACTTTAGTTGTATTTTTATTTTTATCTTCTAATATTGTAGTTTTAAGTGTTTCAGAAATTTTATTCGAAATTACATTTGAACTTGTTTTTGTAGTGCTTTCAACAACATTTAACTGGGATGTAGTTTCTTTATTTGTACTTATATGATTTATTATTTTTTCACTAGTTTTATTTTCTTCAGTAATATCAGTTTTAACTTTTGAAGTAGAAAAATTTGAAGCATTAAGTTCTTCTTTTGCATTTGTTATGTTTATTGTAGTAACAGAATTTTTTTCACTAACTTCATTTTCCAAAGCATTTCTATCAATATTAGTGTCAGTAGAAGAGACAACTTTAGTTTTATCTGTTGAGCATATTAATTGAGTTTTTTGAATCTTTTCAGTATTATTAAAAAATATAGAAGCGAAAATTATAACAGTCATACAAGCAACCATAGACAAACACTTATAGTATATGGTGATTTTAGGTTTTGTCTTATTAATCACAGCATTATACATTTTTTCTTTTGTTATATTTATCAAATCAATATCTGGCTCTATATTTTCAAATAATTGTTTATATTTATCCTTTTCATTCAAAGTCATCCTCTCCTTCCATCAAGTCTTTCAACATAGCACGTGCTCTTGTAAGTTGAGTTCTTACTGTAGAAGGTTTTATTTTTAAAATAAAACTTATCTGCTCCACACTTAAATCTTCATAATAAAATAGATGTATTACCGTTCTATATTTTTCTGGTATTTTTAATAATAACCTTTGCATATCAATTTTATTATCTGTTTTTTCGTCTATATGTTCATATAAATTATCTTCTAGGGTTACTGTTTTTTTTAACCATGAAGATGAATTTAAACTATAGCAACAATTTATAGTAACTCTAATTATCCACGCTTTTCTATGTTCTTCGTTTGTAAAGGGTTTGTTATATTTAATATACTTTAAAAAAACTTCTTGAAAAATATCATCAACATAACTCTTTATTTGAATATGACAATATATTAGTTTATATACCATAGAAGAATATTTGTTAATTATTTCTTCTACTTCATTTTTACTATTATCAATCAAAATAACCCTCCTAGCTATAAAACTTTTTAAGTAACATAAAAGCTACAAAAAACAAAAAAATATTTTTTTGTTACTATCCAACCTAAAGATAAAGCTTAGATTTTACAGAAACTTCAAATCTGCGGAGTCAACTGTGCTTTCAGATCGCACTGGACCTTCAGTAAAACATCTCTTCCTTATGCATATAGCTGAATAGTAACTATTTTTATAAATACTTATTTAGTAAATCTTCTTGCAAAATCACATCTTTTGCACAGTTCACAAATGAGTTTATTCTTCTTAAAATTTTCCTTAATAACTTTAACCTCAGTAGTATTTAAAATTTCACTTAGGGTTCTATCAAAAATATTGCCCAAAGCTATATCTCCATCATTATCCAAGCAACATGGAACTACTGTTCCGTCTACTAAAATTGCCAACTGCTGAGTTAAAGCCAAACATGTTCCTTTTTCAGAAATAATGTTTTCTTTTAAAGACGGCCAATTAAATTTACTTTCTCTACTCATAAAGATCCGCTCTTTTAAAGTAAACCTTCCATATAATTCCTTTTGCACTGTATCCCAATATCTTAAGGAAATAAGAGTTTGGCTATTTTTATTTATGTATTCGACTGCTTCAAATACTGATGTCAAATCTGCATTTTTATCAAAACTATGCATAGAAACGTTTATAAGTCTAATTCTATCGCCCTTGATTAGCAACTCTTTTTTATCATTTAACAACGTACCATTTGTGGTTATATTTACATATAAATCATTAGTTTTGCATATATCTAGAATTTCATCTAAAAAAGGATGTAGCAAAGGTTCCCCTTTTACATGTAAATATATGTACTTAGTGTAATTTTTTACCTCAAAAATAACATACTTAAATTTTTCTACACTCATATTATCATTTTTTCTTTTTGTAGCAGGACAAAAATCGCAAGATAAATTGCATATGTTAGTTATTTCGATATAAATCCTTTTAAATAGATATTTTGACATTCATATTCTCCAATTATATTATATTTCATATTTACTTTTATGTAAATGATTTAAAGTGAAAAATTTATATTTATTTTTATATTTTTGAAAAAAATTCATTAAAAGTAATCACTAAAGGTATTGTAATTATTGATAAAATTGTACTAATTGCAAATATCTCAGATGCATATATATAGTTTTTATTATAATTTAAAGAAAATAATGTAGCAATTGTAGCTGTAGGTGCTGAAGCTGCAACTATAATTGATATTTTTATTTTTTCTTCAAAAGGAATAAAATTAAAAATAACTACCAAAAAAAATGGTATAATAATCAATCTAACCAAAGCCACCCAATAAATTTTTAGGTTTTTAATAGCTTGGAAAGCATTTACTTGTGCAATTGTTGAACCAGCAATTATCATAGCCAAGGGAGTGTTTATAGCTGCTATATAACCTAAAGTTTTCATTATTATTTCATTTTCCATAACTGCAATGGCGGACTCAGGTAAAATAGCTCTTGATAAAAATGAAAGAACACCTATTGTTATTGCAATTATTGAAGGAGAACGTAAAGCAGAAAAAATCGACTTTAAATTTTTGGTTTCTGAAATTTGCATAACACCATGTGTCCAAACTAGAATATTAAAAACAGTTAAAAATGCTGTAAGGTAAAAAACACCTTCAAAACCAAAAAGTGCATTTATGAGAGGGATACCCATAAAGGAGCAATTTGAATAAATACAAGAAAATCTCTCTAATTGTTTTTCCTTGCTTTTTTTAGGTATAAGTATATATGCTAAAAGTATTATAATCAAAAAGGCAAAAATCGACAAAACAACTGCCTTTGCCAATCCCTCTAATAATTCTTTTTCAAACTTTCTTTGATAAGATAAAAATATTACCGTTGAATTAACAACATCCAATAATATTTTTGACATTTCCTTACTTCCACTAACTGTTATTAACTTTAACTTATACATTAATACACCAAGTAAAATTATTAAGAACATAATAATTACTTGATTTAAAACAATAATAGATAAATTCATTCTATACCTCTTCTAAGTTGTTTTTTTGAAAACACGCACCCACAATAATCTTGTCGATACATATTAAAATTATTTGATATTTCAACTGATATTTTGAAACCATTTTTCTTTTTAAAATCTGAAGGCAAATTTTTTATACCATATTTGCTTGAAAGTTCATCTCCTATTTTATTTAAAACTCTAGCGTTTTTATGCGGACTTATTGAAAGTGTTGTCGTAAAATAATCAAACTTTTCATGCTCACAAGCATATTTTATTGTTTTTTCTAAACGAAGTTTATAGCATATGAAACAACGT
>JAEXNS010000275.1 GCA_023439605.1 Bacillota bacterium
TTCTATCAAGAATAAACACCATTTCTGTTAAGCCTTTTTTCATGTTAAATTCCTCCTGTATAATATATTTTATTTTTCCTTACAATTATATTATACTGAAAAATTTATTATAAATGGTCGCATAAAAAGCGACATTTTTTATGCTCCTAAAAGTTGTTGATCAAAAGAAAAAAGTGCTTCATTTATTTCAAAAATATTATATTTTTTATTTCTTATAAAGTATTCTATTATTACATCAAATTTACTACTATGTGAAAGTGCATATCCTGCTTTTTTTAATAAACCTTCAGTTTCATAAATATCTAGTTCAAGAGATATAGCAAATGCAATAGCTGTTTGCTTACTTGGCTTATAGTCTTTATCGTTTCTTATTTTTGAAAAAAGTTTCCTATCCATGTTAGCCTTTTTATAACACTGTACATCTGTCATATTATGTTCATCAATCAATCTCAAAAGTGATTGCGAAAAACTTTCATCAAGATTACTTATAACTTCATTTAGAAGACTTGAATTAAAACACTCTTCTTTACTGGCTAATTTGCTTTTTTCCACACACACTTGTGAGGGTAAAGCCATTCGTTTTCTTTCAGCATAAAAATCGTAATGCTCATTTATGTAATTATCATCAATGTACTGAGTTATTTCATCATAAAGTTTTTCACTTATTTTAAAAGAATCTTTATCATACACAACTATATAAACTATCATTTCATTATCATTTATAAAATCACTAATTGTGTCAACTGCCACTCTAAGAGCCTGATCTTTTGGATATTTATAAACACCAGATGATATAAGTGGAAAAGCTACAGTTTTACACTTATATTCTTTTGCAATATTAAGCGAATTTCGATAACAAGAAGCAAGTAACTTCTCTTCACCATTTTTTCCACCAGTCCAAACAGGACCTACTGTATGAATTACATATTTACAAGGTAGATTATATCCCCTTGTAATTTTTGCCTCACCTGTTTTACATCCCCCAAGTATTTTACACTCTTTTAAAAGTTCTTCACCAGCTACATCATGAATGCATTGGTCAACTCCTCCACCTGCTAACAAAGAAGAATTTGCTGCATTTACTATTACATCAACTTCAACTTTTGTAATATCACTACGAATTATTTCTAACGGCATAGTTTTACCATCCTCTTTTAATTTTTTATTTTTAATAACCGATTATTTAATCGAACTCTATAATATATTTAAATAAACATTGATTTTTATGAATTTATAGCATTTATTCAAAATTATCTCTTAATAAAATTTTATCTATAAATTCAGTTTCACTTATTTTTATTTTAGAAACAAATCCATCATTCCCATCATAAGAAATCGCATCATTAGGTATTTGTAGGCCTAATTTAATAACACATATGTCATTTCGAGGTTTAACATTATTTTCATATTTAGAACCATTATTCATCCTAAATTCTTCTTTATCATTTATTTTATTATCAGGATAAAAATAATACCCTATTTTAGCATCAAATCTAAACATATAAGCAAGTAATTGCAGATAATCTTTATTCCCAATATTATTACTAGTTTTGTACTTCGCATCAGCAATTATTCTATCTTGAACAGTTTGACTTAAAAAGTCAGGGTATATCTTTCCTTGAAGATTTCCGTAACAATCTGTAAACAGCCATTGAGTACCTTCACCTTTTTTATTCATAGGATGATAAAATTTTATGTCATATTCTAAAAATAATGAGCTTATATATTCTTCCCAAAGCCATGACCCATCAAACAATATTCCGTAAATTTGTCGTTCTCCAGTACCTATTTGATGTTTATCATTCCTCAAAATCATTAAACATAAACGCTGTAATTCTCGATACTCATGATAATAAGCATGTGATACCATATTTCTTTTATTTTTTGATATAATTTTTATTCTATTGTGATATTCATAGTTTCCTGTAAATTCAACAACAGACCGTATTTCATCTTTTACTTTACCCAATAAATTATTACCATATGGTTTGATTTTGATAAACTCAATTGTATGACGAATTAACTGCATCAAATAATTATCAAATGAGAACTCACGTTTACTATATGCGATGTTTCCCCTAAAGGGTGTATTATTCTTAATATGTCTAGTAATATCAATAGTTCCTTTTACATTACTGTCATTATACAGATTTCTTGTATAGGTTTTAAAAGCCCCCTTTCGCATTGCTTTTTTCAAGTATAATGGAAACAAAAAGACTAACAAATTAAAAAAACGCTTATCTTGGTTGCCGTCAGTATTAAGTTCAAGAATATTAGGAAAATCCAAGACACGCTCTAATAAATATTGAAAAAAGAAATCATGCTCACTAGACGAAAAACGTGATTCAATAACTATTCTTTCATCACCATAACCAAGAAACCCCATTACATTACTTGTTCGATAGTCATCATTAACGCTTTTAAGAATCATTAGGTCTTTTGTTATATCTTCTGCATCATTAATCATTTCAGGGAATACAAAGACGCCCTCTTTCTCAAGCTGTTTTAATG
>JAEXNS010000320.1 GCA_023439605.1 Bacillota bacterium
AAAAATTAAAGTTTTACTCGATTTTTTTCAAAAAATCGTAGGTTTCCAAAGGGCAACGCCCTTGGTCGCTTTCCGCAGAAAGCGAAATCTTTATGCTTCAAGAGCTTTTTTGCTTCTTTTGGCGATAGAAAAAGAAGCGGAGTTTGAGGCAGAGCCTCATAAATTGCCGCAGCAATTTGCTTAAGTTGATGACATTGTCCGATCGCCTTGGACCTTCGGTAAAATATCTCCGTATTATACATATAGTTGAACAGTATCATTCGATCAAGTATTTTAGAATATTAGTAGTATAAGTTTGTTAAAATGTGATTTTTGCTTAATAATAAACCTAATATATATAGAAATTTGTGAATAAAGTATATAGAAATAGAAAAGTTAATATGATATACTTTAACTAAGGATAAATATAGAATAATCATCCTTAATTTATTAATTTGTATATAAGGTATTGGAAGGCTTTATTGAAAGATTAAAAAAATATTTTTTGAAAGGGAGTGTTTGTATGAAAAAGAAATCAATATACATATTATTTTTACTTTTAGTTATTATGGTTATGGGATTTTTCTCAGTTAACTCAAAAGTAAATGAAATTATTTCAGCAGAAGAAGTTTATAACGAGCTTAGATATGAAGTTATAAACAACGAGGTAAAAATTTTAGGTTATACGGGAACACCAAATGAAATAAATATCCCAGATACTATTTTAAATTATAATGTTGCATATATAGAAAATGGTGCTTTCAGCAACTGTAAAACATTAGAAAAATTAACTATGCCGAACACTATAATTAGTATTGGCAACGAGGCGTTTTCTGGATGTACAAAATTAAATACTATAAACATTTCAAGTTCAGTTAAAGTTCTATCTTATGGTTTGTTTGATGGGTGTATACAACTGTCAAAAATAAATATTCCTAGCTCAGTAAATGAAATTAAATCAAGAGTATTTTATAATTGTAGCTCTTTAAGTAGTATAAAAATCCCAAGTTCGGTGATATGTATTAGAGATTTAGTTTTTTTTGGAACAAAAGAGTATATTAATCATTCAAATGGAATTGTATATATAGATAGTTGGGCAGTGGGATATAAGGGAGAAATAAAAAGCTTAGAGATCAAAAATGGTACTAGAGGTATTGCAGACAATTCCTTTTGGGCACTTGAGGGTATTACATCTGCATATATACCAAATTCAGTTAGATTTATAGGTAAGAGTGCCTTTGAAGAATGTTATGATCTAGAGTTTGTAAATATTCCGAATTCAGTTGGATATATAGGTGAAAATGCTTTTTTGTATACAGCTATATATGACAGTAAACCTTTGGGTGTAGTTTCAATAAATAATTGGGTTGTTGGATATAAAAAGAAAAACCCTAATGAAACACTCATAAATATTCCAACCAATGTTATTGGAATATCAGCAGGAACTTTTAGATCTTCAAATAGTTTGGTTGAAATTAACTTACCAAATTCACTTATATATATGTGTGAAAATACGTTTACCAATTGTACATCATTAAGTAAAGTTATATTTAATAATTCGGTTACGAGAATAGATAAAAATTCTTTTTCTGATTGCAGTAATTTAACTGTATATGCAATTAATCAATCGTCAGCAAAGGTTTATGCGGAAGAAAATTTAATTTCATTTGTACAAGTGGAAGGAGTAGTAAAAAAAGGGGATGTTGATGGTAATGGTTCAGTATCAACTTTGGATTTAGTGTATTTACAAAACAAAATATTAGGTTTTTCAAACAATGATAATATGCACTTTGATGTGAATGCAGATGGAACTATAAATGTTATAGACATAATGACATTAATGTATATTGTGATGGGAATAATTTAAAATTTAAACGCTTCAAACTAAATTAATTAATTTAGTTTGAAGCGTTTTTTTAATGGTTTGAAGCTTTGTATAGTTTTCTAAAATCTGAAGGAGTACAATGTTTGATTTCTTTAAAAATTCTATTGAATGTCGATATACTAGAAAAGCCCGATTTCATAGCTACTTCAGTTATTGAAAGGGATTGGTCAAGTAAAAGATTTTCTGCGGATTTTATTCTTTTTTCATTTATATATTCTATGTATGAAACACTATAGTATTCTTTAAAAAGTCTAGAGAAGTGAAATCTACTGTATCCGGCTATAGAGGCGAGTTTATCAAGTGTTATGTCATACATAAAGTTTTCATATATGTATTTCGTTACTAGATTAAATTTTTCAGAATAATCATTTACTTTTTCGGATGAAATTAAGTTTTTTTGATTTTTTATTTCTATATTATTTTTACTCATTTCAATTAACATTTGAATAATTTTTGAGTAAATAAGTGCTTCCATGAGTACATTAGGGTGTTTGAATTCATAGTTTATATCTAGAAATAATTTTTTTATTACAGAATGAATAATTTTATCTTTTTCTGGACTTATGTACTGTGAAACTTTTATACAAGAAATTAAAGATGATAGTGCAGGGTTATTGTATATAAGATTTGCATCGCATAAAAAAATAAATCTTTTTCCTGTTTCAGGTGCGTATAATTGATGTAATTCACCAGGAGGGATTATTATTATATCATTTTCGTTAAGCTTATAAGTGTTTTGATTTAAAACAACCGTATAATTATTTTCAACTGGCATAATGATTTCTATTGCATTGTGCCAATGTATGGGGTAATTTTCGTATTCTGAATTTTCATATAAAATAACTGAGAGGTTTTCAGCAAATTCTACAGTTTCATATTCACCTTTTAAATTTTTTATCATTTTACCACCACCTTTTCTGTGTGAAAATATGTGCAAATTTTGAATATTTTAATTAATCACCATTTAGTTGACGAAGGATTTTGTAAGAGTTTCGACTCTGCGGAGTCGACCGGGCTTTCCGGTCGCCCTGGACCTTCGGTAAAAATCTCTACCATCACATGTTACAATCCATTTTTCTGTGTGAAAATATGTGCAAATTTTGAACGTTTTAATTACTCATTTTATGCGAATGAATTAAGGAAAAAAATTAAAATTTATTGGTTTTGTATAAATTAAATTATATCATAAAGATATTATTATGTAAACAAAAAATAATATAAGCAAATAACGATATAATAAAAGCAAATAATGAGATGTAAAAGTATTTTTTTTAAGTTATAATATATTTAAGATGATTGAACGGTAAAAATAAATAAAGGAAGTTTGTTATGAGTATATGTATAAATGAAATTAAATATAAAAACTTTGGCAATTGTTTAGAAATAAAAAATGATTTTATGACATTTGTTGTGACTGTAGATGTTGGACCTAGAATTATTTCATATCATTTAAATGAAAAAGAAAATATTTTTTTTGAAGATGAGGAACGTAAATTTGTAGAAAAAGTTGAGGGATATGGTGAGTGGTATGCATATGGTGGACATAGATTATGGTGCTCACCAGAGTTATTTCCAGAAACATATTTGCCAGACAACTCAAAAGTTGATTGGAACTTTGAAGAAAATACCCTAACTCTTTTACCTCCTGCTACTGTTCTTGGTAAACAATATAAAATTATATGTAAATTTTCCGATGTAGATTCATCAGTGATTTTAGAACATGAAATAAAAAATATTTCTGAAAATGAAATGGAATTTGCTACTTGGGCGTTAACAGCTTTTTCTACAGGTGGAGTGGAAATAGTTCCTCAAAATTCTGAAGATTGTGGTAAACTATCAAATAGAAGTTTAGTTTTATGGAGTTATACCGATTTATATGATAGTCGTTTACATATGTACAATTTTGGAATGGTTTTAAAACAAGATGTAAGAAATGAAGCAAGTTTTAAATTGGGTATGAACAACAAAGATGGCTATGCAGCATATTTGAATAAAAATCAATTATTTATAAAGCAGTTTGATAAATTTGATGATGAAAAAACATATCCAGATAGAGGTTGTAATTTTGAAACATATACAAATCATTTGTTTTTAGAATGTGAGACTTTAGGACCTATTGAAAAAGTTAAAAGTGGTGAAAAATTAGTGCTAACAGAAAAATGGCAAATAGTAGATTTTGATCAAGATTACTCGTTTAACAGTGAGGCTACTATATATGACTTTATAGAAAAAAACATAAAAAATAAATTATAAAATTAATATAAATTTTTATTTGAAGGGAGAATTTGATTATGCAAAATACACCACAGAAAATAGCAGAAGAAATTGTTTCTAAGATGACTCTTGAGGAAAAGGCTTCTCAATTAAAATATGATGCACCATCTATTGAAAGATTAGGAATACCTTTTTATAACTGGTGGAGTGAAGGCTTACATGGAGTTGCTCGTGCAGGTGTAGCAACAATGTTCCCTCAAGCTATAGGACTAGCAGCAATGTTTGACGAAAATTTAATGTATGATGTTGCAGATGTAACAGCCACTGAAGCACGTGCAAAATATAATACATATTCAAAACATGGGGATAGAGACATATATAAGGGACTTACATTATGGTCTCCAAACATAAATATTTTTAGAGACCCTAGATGGGGTAGAGGACATGAGACATATGGAGAATGCCCTTTCTTAACGAAAAAATTGGGTGTTGCTTTTGTAAAAGGAATGCAAGGACCAAAGGAATACTTAAAGGCTGCTGCATGTGCAAAACATTTTGCGGTTCATAGTGGGCCGGAAGCAGTAAGACATGAATTTGATGCTGTTTCAACACCAAAAGATATGGAAGAAACATATTTGCCAGCTTTTGAAGCACTTGTAAAAGAAGCAAAAGTAGAAGGTGTTATGGGTGCTTACAAT
>JAEXNS010000093.1 GCA_023439605.1 Bacillota bacterium
GTATAGCGTTGAGGATTGTACAGTTAAAGCAAATGCAGATTTGTTTGAGCTACATCAATGGATAAAAAATGAACCAGTAGATTTATTGTTAGGTTCTAGTTATGGAAAACAAATTGCCAAAGCAGAAGATATTCCATTTATCAGAGTAGGATTCCCTGTTTTAGACAGATACGGTGGTACTTTAATGCCTGTAGTTGGTTATTCAGGGGCTATGAGATATGTTGAAAAAATCACAAATGCTCTTATGGATCGTCAAGATAGAGATGCAAGTGATGAAGATTTTGAATTGGTAATGTAATAGGAGTTTCGACTCTGCGGAGTCGACCGGGCTTTCCGGTCGCCCTGGACCTTCGGTAAGATATCTTTGGTTTGGTAGGACTGAATAGTAAAAGGTAAAGTTTACGATTTTATAGGAGTTTCGACTCTGCGGAGTCGACCGGGCTTTCCGGTCGCCCTGGACCTTCGGTAAGATATCTTGGTTTGGTAGGACTGAATAGTAAAAGGTAAAGTTTACGATTTTATAGGAGTTTCGACTCTGCGAAGTCGATCGGGCTTTCCGATTACCATGGATCTTAGGTAAAATATCTGTATCTTATATAGGGTTGAATAGTAAAGAAAAATCAAATAATTTTATAGGTCGCACTGCAATGGAGCTGATGCTCTTGGTTGGTGCGGCCTTTTTTATGGGGTGTTGAATATGAATGGAATAGATAGTCAGGTTTTAGAAGATAGAAAAAGTTCTATATTAAAGAAAAGCATGTGCAATGGTGATGGTAAGGGAATAAGCTGTGATAAAGAAAGTGTTTCAGGTGCCGTTAGCCAAAGGGCTTGCGTATATTGTGGGGCTAGAGTTGTATTAAATCCGATAACTGACGCTTTCCATATTGTTCATGGTCCTATAGGATGTGCAAGTTATACATGGGATATAAGAGGGAGTTTATCAAGTGGAGAAGAAACCTATAGAACTAGTTTTTCTACAGATTTAAGAGAAACAGATGTTATTTTTGGGGGCGAAAAAAAATTATCTGCAGCTATAGATGAACTGGTAGCTAGAGAAAATCCAAAATTAATTTTTGTTTATGCAACTTGTATAGTTGGGGTTATAGGTGATGACGTTGAAGCTGTATGTAAACAGGCAGAAGAGAAATATGGAATTAGAGTTATTCCAGTAAAAGCAGCTGGATTTTCAGGTACAAAAACATTAGGTTATAAACTTGCAGGACAAGCTATTATGCAATTAATTGAGCCGAATAAAAATATTGAAAAGAAATATGGTGTAAATATTTTAGGTGATTTTAATTTAGCAGGAGAAATGTGGATTATAAAAAACTATCTTGAAAAAATAGGTATACCGGTTATATCGACTATTACAGGAGATTCTTCATATAAAACACTTATGAATGCACCATCTGCAACTTTAAATATTGTACAATGTGCAGGCTCTTCAACATATTTAGCTAATCTTATGGAAGAAAAACTCTCAATACCATATATAAAAGTTAGTTTTTTTGGAATAGAAGATACTACAAGTTCCCTAATAAGAATTGCAGAAGCAATGAATAATAAAGAAGCAGTAGAAAAAGCAAAAGTTTTTTTGAAAAATCAAACAGAAAAAGTTATACCAATAATTGAACAATATAAAAGCAGATTAAAAGGTAAAAAAGCAGCTATTTATGTAGGTGGTGGATTTAAAGCTATTTCTTTGATTAGACAGTTCAACGAACTAGGAATGGAAACAGTTTTAGTAGGAACTCAAACAGGAAAAAAAGATGATTATGATATAATTGAAAGTTTGGTAAATGAAAATACAGTTATACTAGATGATGCAAATCCAGCTGAACTTGAAAAATTTATGATTGAAACAGGTGCAGATATTTTGGTGGGTGGTGTAAAAGAAAGACCTTTAGCTTATAAATTAGGTATAGCTTTTTGTGACCACAACCACGAAAGAAAGCATGCTTTGGCAGGGTTTGAGGGAATTGAGAATTTTACGAAGGAAATACATGATTCGTTGTGTAGTCCGGTTTGGAAATATGTTAATCAAAGATAGTAGGTGAAGTAAATGGGAGTAAATTTAGTTAACTTGAATGTAAATCCATGCAAAATGTGTATGCCAATGGGTTCTGTATCTGCATTTTGTGGAATAAAAAATTGTATGTCAATATTACATGGTTCACAAGGTTGTGCTACATATATAAGAAGACATATGGCAACACATTATAATGAGCCGGTGGACATTGCATCTTCATCATTGACAGAAGAAGGAACGGTTTTTGGTGGTCAAAAAAATTTAATAGCAGGATTAAAAAATTTAATGACACTTTACAGTCCTGAAATAATAGGAATAGCAACAAGCTGCTTAGCAGAAACAATAGGAGAAGATGTTTCAAATATTGTAAAAAAATTTAAAAACGAAAATCCTGAATTTGAAAACGTGAAAATAGTCACAGTATCCTCTGCAGGTTATGCAGGCACACAATATGAAGGATGGTTTAAAACCTTAAGAGCTATAGTAGAACAGTTAACAGAAAAATCAGAAAAAAATGAATTTATAAATATCATTACTCCTCAAATTTCACCAGCAGATATACGTTGGTTAAAATCATTTTTAGATAAAATGGGAGTTAAATATATATTACTACCTGACATTTCGGAAAACTTAGATGGTGTATCAGTAAAAAAATATGAGAGACTTAAAAGCGAAGGTACAACACTAGAAGAGATAAAAAAGATGTCTGGTGCAAAATTTACAATAGAATTTTCTGACTTTATAGAAAACGAAAGTTCTCCAGCTGTCTATCTTGAAAAACAATACGGAGTTCCATTTATTAGATTGACATTGCCTATAGGTATTCAATCTATGGATATTTTTATCAAACTATTGGTTGAAAATGGTGGAAGTGTTCATGAAGACATTGCTAAAGAACGTGGCAGATATTTAGATGCTATGGTAGACTCACATAAATATTGTGCGGAGGGTAGAGTAGCTATATTTGGAGAACCTAACTTTGTATATGCAATATCTAAAATGTGTTGTGAAAATGGAATACTGCCAGTATTGTTATCAACAGGCTCTGTATCTCCTGGTTTGGCAGAAAAAGCTCAAGATGAGATTTTAGAACTGGCAGAGAAGTATTTTGTAAATAAAACAGAAATAATAGATGATTGTGACTTTGAAGTTATTGAGAAAAAATGCTTGGAATTAGGCGTAAACGCTTTGATAGGCAGTTCAGATGCAAGGCGTATAGAGAGTAAGTTAGGAATAAAGCTTTTTAGATGTGCTTTTCCAATTCACGATAGAGTAGGCGGTCAAAGGGTTAGAATTCTTGGATTTGATGGTTCTTTAAATATAATGGATACTATTGCAAATATAATGCTTTCAGAAAAAGAAGAAAATTTCAGAAAAGATTGTTACAATAAATATTTTAACAAATATAAAATCAAAAAAGTTACTAAAGAAAAAGAAAAGGAGAGTACAAACATGAATGTTATAACGCCTGAGGTAATAGCTAAAAAAACTGCTGAACATCCTTGTTACAATTGCGGTGCAAGTAAAAATGCTAGAATACACCTTCCAGTAGCACCAAAATGTAATATACAGTGTAATTATTGTGTTAGAAAATTTGATTGTCCAAACGAAAGTAGACCAGGAGTTACTACAGAAGTTTTATCTCCAGAGGAAGCATTTAGAAAATATGTAGCAGTAAAAGAAAAAATGCCGAACTTAACAGTCGTAGGAATTGCAGGACCAGGTGATGCACTTGCTAATTTTGCTGAAACTAAAAAGACACTACAACTTATAAAAGAATATGATGAAAATGTTACTTTTTGCATATCAACAAATGGACTTATGTTACCTTTATACGCACAGGAACTTATTGAATTGGGAATTACACATTTAACAGTTACAGTAAATGCTGTTGACCCTGTAATAGGTGCAAAAATCTACAAACATGTTGATTATATGGGTGTTAGATATACAGGAGAAGCAGGTGCAGCCGTTCTAATGGCAAATCAGCTTACTGGCATTAAATATTTGACATCTAGAGGAATAGTTTGTAAAATTAATTCAGTAGTGTTAAAGGGTATTAACGATAAACATATAGAGGACATAACTAAGAAATCTAAAGAATTAGGTGCATATATAAGCAATATAATGCCTCATATACCAGTTATAGGTTCGGCTTTTGAAAGCTTAGATACAATGAATAATAAAGAAATAACTGAACTTAGAAAAAAATGTGAGGTAAATACAAGACAAATGTATCATTGTAGACAATGTCGTTCAGATGCAATAGGAACTTTAGACAATGATTTATCTATTGAGTTTAGAGGATGTAGCAAAATAAAAACTGAAGAAAAAAATGATTTACCAAAGTTAAAATTTGCAGTAGCAACAAAGAGTGGAATGCTTGTCGATCAACATTTTGGCCATGCTAGTGAATTTTATATTTACGAAAGTGATGGGAATACAGCAAATTTTTTAGAAAAACGTGCAGTAGATAAATATTGTGTTGGAAAAGAATCTTGTGATGACCATGAAAGTAAGATGTCCTCTATTTTAGCATCGGTAGATGATTGTAATGCAGTTTTGGCACTTAGAATAGGGGATGCACCTACAAAAAAATTAAATGCAAAAGGTATAAAGACAATAACCACATACGATAGGATTGAGGATGCTGTAAAGACAGCAGCTCAAAAAACACAAACTATAAATATTTAGGAGGATTTTAAAAATGGTTACACCAAAGTATCATATTTTTGTCTGTACTAGTTGCAGACCTAATGGAACACAAAAAGGGTTATGTTTTCAAAAAGATGGAGTTAAGTTACTTGATAAGTTTATGGAGGAAATAGAAGATAGAGATTTAACAAGTGATTGTATGGTTACAAATACAGGATGTTTTGGAATATGTAGTAGAGGACCTGTTGCTGTAGTTTATCCAGAAGGTATATGGTATGGAAATCTTACTTTAGAGGCTATTGAGGAAATTGCTGAAAAGCATTTAGAGGGTGGAGAACCTGTAAAAGAGTATATGATTTAATATAAAATTGGAGGCGTGCTTATGATTAAAATAATTGACAGAACGCTATCTTGTTTAGATGATTATGAGCTTGATAATGATAAAATGATACGCCTTTTAGATTTACTTATTGAAGCCGGTGCAGACTATATTGAGTTATCACAAAAAGCATATAGATGTTTGGGAAAGTTAAATGAAAAAGGGAAATATATACTGCGTATAAACTTCCCCAATGAAATAAATGAATATAAAGAGTTTAATTCTTTTGTTTGCAGGAGATCTGATATTGATTCATCTCCTGCAATAACAAAAGAAATACAAATAAATGACGTTAGAGAAGTAAATAATATATCTATGCATAGTAATTTAAAAAAAATAAGAATAAATGGTTTAGATGATATTTTAAATTATAATTATGAGGCGGCATTTAAGCAGTTAATAAGTAAGTTCAAAGGTAAAATAGAATTATGTCCAGAAAACAAGTATTTTAGTGCAACCGCAATATCTACAGAATGGATTTTAAGTGGTGGAACAGATCTAGTAACATCATTTTATGGAATTAATGGGTTTGCACCTTTTGAAGAGGTTATGCTTGCCTTAAGAATAATAAAAAGATACAAACCAAGTTTATCTTTTTCAATGTTTCCAGAAATCAAATCTATAATAGAATCAATAACATTGAAAAAAACAGAAAATAAGAAAGCGGTAATAGGAAAAGATATTTTTGCTGTAGAAGCAGGTATACATGTAAATGGAATATCTAAAGAACCTAAAATATACGAACCATTTTCACCAGATTTAGTTGGAAATAAAAGAAGTATTGTTTTGGGAAAACATAGTGGTAAAAAATCTGTTATATTGAAGTTAATAGAGTTGAATATAGATTATTCAAATATAAATATATGTGATTTATTGCTTAAAATCAAGCAAATGAGTATTGAAAAAAACAGGAGTATTTTTGACGATGAATTTAAAATGTTATTAAGCTCTTGATTATTATAGAGGAGGGGTATTTTGAAAACTAAGAAGTATATAGTAGATACCACCTTAAGAGATGGCGAACAGGGACCAGGTTTTGCAATGACAAAAGAGCAAAAAGTTTGTATTGCAAATTTACTTGATGAAATAGGTGTGTATCAAATAGAGGCTGGAATACCTGCAATAGGTGAATACGAAATTGACACTATAAATGAAATATATAATAATAAAAAAAATGCTAAAATTTCAGTTTGGTCAAGACTGAACGAGGATGATATAAAGTTGGCATCAAAATGTAAAATAGATATACTTCATATAAGTGTACCTATATCCTATCCACAAATATATAGCAAGTTAAATAAAAATAAAGCATGGATATTAAAAGAAATAAATAAATGTATTGAACTAGCGAAATCATATAACGTAGAGATAACAATTGGGTTTGAGGATGCTTCTAGAGCAGATATAACTTTTATGCTTACAGTTGCAGAAAAATTAAAACAAATGGGGATAAACCGTATACGATTTGCAGATACTGTAGGAGTTCTAAATCCATCAAAATGCTCAAGAGCAATAGAAGATTTGATTAAATACGCAGGAGTTGAAATAGAAATGCATGCACATAATGATTTGGGTATGGCAGTTGCAAATAGTATTTCAGCGGCAAAATCTGATGCAAAATATATAGATACTACTATACTAGGTATAGGTGAGAGAGCAGGAAATTGTAATTTTTCACAACTTATATATGCATCAGACAGAATATTTGATTGGGGGATAAGTTATCTTGACTGCTTGGAAGTTGAGAAGATATTTAGTTCAACCATCAAATACTATAGTTAATGTTACTTCTAGTAAACAATGTTGTTTGCTTGAAGGGGGAGAAGACGATGAGGCCTTCTCCCTACTTTGGAAATTTTATTTAAAATTATTTATAAATGTTTTTGTTGCTATTTAGCCAATATATACTTAATGCTTTTGTAGAGTTTCGACTCTGCGGAGTCGACCGGGCTTTCCGGTCGCCCTGGACCTTCGGTAAAATGTCTCCGCATTATACATATAGCTGAACAGTAACATTCAATCAAGTATTTTAGAATATTAGTAGTATAAATTAGGGGATTTCAACATATTTTTAGAAAGAGGTAACGATTATGAAAAGAATAGGTGTTGTTTTAGTTGCTTTAGTTTTACTTTGTTGTATTTTGAGTTCATGCAAAAAAGAGGAATTAAATTCAAAAGATGAAAAATCAAAAGTGGAGTTAAATGTTTTTTGTGCCGCTGGTTTAACAGAATCTATGTCGGAAATAGCGAAAAAGTATGAAGCAGAAAAATCTGTGAAAGTAAATTTGAATTTTGCAGCTTCAGGTCAATTACAGTCCCAAATAGAAGAAGGTGCACCTGCCGATATATTTATATCAGCAGCACTTAAACAAGCAGATGAATTAGATAAAAAAGGGTATATATTAGAGGGGAAGAGAACAAATTTTTTGTATAATAAAATAGTACTAATAACACAAAAAGAAAATAATTTAGATATAAGTTCATTTGATGAACTTAACAGTGAAAAAATAAAACAAATAGCAATTGGCGACCCCAAAAGTGTTCCAGTGGGTCAATACGCAGAGGAAATATTTAAGTATTATGGTATTACAGATAAATTATCTGCAAAGCTAAATTTAGCAACAAGTGTTAAAGAAGTTTTGTCTTGGGTTGAAACTGGTAACGTTGATTGTGGAATAGTTTATTTAACAGATGCAAAAATATCGACCAAAGTTAAAGTTATTTTAGACGCTCCTGAAGAAAGTCATTCAAAGGTAGAATATCCTTTGGCAATTTTAGAACAAACAAAAAATAAAGAAGAAGCTATAGATTTTTATGAATATCTTTTATCGGAAGAAACACAAAAGGTTTTTGAGGACTATGGATTTTTAGGTAAGTAATTTTTAAAAATCATTCAATGAAGAAATCTTTATTGAATGATTTTTTGTAAAGAAGGTGTTGTTTATGGATTATGCTCCTCTATTTATATCTATTAAAACAGCAGGCGTTGCTACAATTATTTCTTTGATTTTAGGAATTTTATTTGCATGGAATATTATAAAAATTAAATCGTATTTGAAAAATATATTTGATTGTATCCTAACTTTACCTATGGTAATGCCTCCAACAGTATTGGGTTATTTTCTACTTAAAATATTTGGTGTAAATGGATTTATAGGTGGATTTTTCTTAGAATTTTTTGATAAAAGAATAGTTTTTTCTTGGGAAGCAACAGTTATATCTGCTGTAGTTGTTTCTTTACCTTTAATGTATAGGACTTTACGAAGTACTTTTGAACAGTTAAATAAAAATTTAATTTATTCCGCCAAAACATTAGGTATAACAAATACAAAAATATTTTTTAGAATAGTAATTCCAAATTCATTTGGGGGATTGATTAGTGGAATTATTTTAACGTTTGCTAGAGCTTTGGGCGAATTTGGTGCAACTATGATGCTTGCAGGAAATATTCCAGGTAAAACTCAAACTATATCAACAGCTGTATATTCTGCAATGTCAGCTGGAAATGAGGATTTGGCATATAAATGGGTTGCTGTCAATTTAATTATATCATTTACAGTAATTTTTATGATGAATTTTATTTTATACAAGCAAAACCAAAACAGGCAGGTGATTTAAATTGAAACTT
>JAEXNS010000185.1 GCA_023439605.1 Bacillota bacterium
GAATTAGCACATGATGGTCAAATTCCGGGTGTTAGAAAAGCTAGCTGGTAATAAGTACTAAGGAGGTCATTCGGCATGCAAATTACAGATACAATTGCAGATATATTAACTAGAATTCGTAATGCGAATTCAGCAAAGCACGCTACGGTTGACGTTCCCGCTTCAAATGTAAAGAAAGCTATTACACAAATTTTGGTAGACGAAGGTTATGTTAAGAGTTTTCAGGTTATTGAAGATGGTAAGCAAGGTATAATAAGAATTACATTAAAATATGGTGATAATAAATCACCAGTAATTACTGGCTTACGTAGGGTATCAAAACCGGGTTTACGTATTTATTCAAGTTGTGAGGATATGCCAAAGGTAAGAAAAGGGCTTGGTATCGCAGTAGTTTCTACTTCAAAAGGAATTATGACAGATAAAAAAGCTCGTGAATTAAACGTTGGCGGCGAAGTCCTTGCATTCGTATGGTAAGGAGGACACAAAATGTCAAGAATAGGTAGAATGCCGATTAGTGTTCCTGCCGGTGTAGATGTAAATAATGTAAACAATACAATTACGGTAAAGGGCTCTAAAGGTGAATTAACAAAAAGCTTTTCAAAAGAGCTAAGCATAGAAATTACAGAAGGACAAGTAGTTGTTACACGTCCTACTGATAATAAAGTACACAGATCGTTACATGGTTTAACAAGAACTTTGATAGCAAACATGATTGAAGGTGTAACAAACGGATACTCTAAGGCTTTAGATGTAGAAGGTGTTGGATATCGTGTAGCTAAACAAGGAACTAACTTAGTAATGAACTTAGGCTATTCACATCAAGTTATTATGGCAGAGAGAGATGGAATTACAGTAGATGTTCCTGCTCCAAATAAAATTGTTATAAATGGTATTGATAAACAAGCTGTTGGACAATTTGCTGCTGAAGTACGTGAAAAACGCCCACCAGAACCTTACAAAGGTAAAGGTATTAGATATGCCGGTGAAAGAATTATCCGTAAAGAGGGTAAAGCTGGTAAAGGCAAGAAGTAAAAAGGAGTGAATTTCAATGATTAAAAAGGTTGATAGCAATAAGGCTAGAGCAGCTAGACACCGCAGAGTTCGTGCGAAAATATCTGGCACTCCGGAGCGTCCACGTCTTAATGTATTTCGCTCCTCAAAGCATATTTATGCACAGTTAATAGATGATGTAAACGGTGTAACAATTGCATCAGCATCTAGTATTGGAAAAGATGCTGATTTTAACGGCGGAAACAAAGACGGCGCACGTAAAGTAGGACAGTTAATAGCTCAAAATGCAGTGGCTAAAGGAATTACTTCTGTTGTATTTGACAGAGGCGGTTATTTGTACCATGGACGTATTAAAGAGCTTGCTGATGCTGCACGTGAGGGCGGACTACAGTTCTAAAAGAGGAGGTAAAAAACTTTGGCTAATATAGATGCTTCAAAATTGGAGCTTTCAGAAAAAGTTGTTTCCATTAACAGAGTATCAAAAACTGTTAAAGGCGGACGTATAATGAAGTTTTCTGCTCTTGTAGTAGTAGGCGATGGAAACGGAATAGTTGGATTTGGTTTAGGAAAATCCGGAGAAGTTCCAGATGCTATACGTAAGGGTATAGAAGATGCTAAGAAAAATTTAATTAAAATATCATTAAGAGGTACAACAATACCACACGATATAATTGGTAAGTTTGGAGCAGGTAGTGTTCTTATGAAACCTGCTGCACCTGGTACTGGAGTTATTGCTGGTGGTCCAGTTCGTGCTGTTGTTGAAATAGCAGGAATTAAGGATATAAGAACAAAATGTTTACGTTCTAACAATCCATGTAATGTTGTACGTGCTACAATACAAGGACTTGCAGCTTGTGTTTCAGCAAAAGAAGTTGCTGAAAAAAGAGGCAAGACTGTAAAAGAAATTTTAGGATAGGAGTGAGTTTTATGCCAAAAAAGATAAAACTAGTAAAAAGTCTTATCGGACGTAAAAAAGATCAAATTGCTACAGCTCATTCTTTAGGCCTTAAAAAAATAGGTGAGGTTACAATTCAACCTGACAATGAGCAGACAATAGGAAAAATCAATAGAATATCCCACCTCGTAGAGGTACAAGAAGCATAAGCTAAGGAGGTGCGAACAATGAAATTACACGAATTATCACCTGCACCAGGTTCAACTAAAGCGGTTAAACGTGTAGGTAGAGGACATGGTTCTGGAAATGGTAAAACTGCTGGTAAAGGGCATAAAGGTCAAAATGCTCGTTCTGGCGGAGGAGTTCGTATAGGTTTTGAAGGTGGACAAATGCCTTTAATTAGACGTATTCCAAAAAGAGGATTTAACAACATTTTTGCAAACACATATGCAGAAGTAAATGTTTCACAATTAAATAGTTTTGTAGATGGCACTGTAGTAGATGCTGATTTATTAAAAGCTTCAGGAATTATTAAAAAAATTCATGATGGTGTTAAGATTTTAGGTAATGGTGAATTAACATCAAAATTAACTGTAAAGGCTACAAGCTTCTCTAAAAGTGCTATAGAGAAAATTGAAAAGGCCGGTGGGAAGACTGAAGAGGTGATTTAGTGTGCTTGAAACAATAAGAAATGCGTGGAAAGTTCAAGAAACCAGAAAGAAACTTCTATATACTTTGTTAATTATAATTATATATAGAATAGGTTCAGTATTTATCCCTGCTCCATTCCTTGATAATGAAGTGTTAGCAGAATGGATGAAAGCAAATGCAACAGGAGGAAATTTTTTAAATTTCTTCAATCTTTTAACTGGTGGAAATTTTTCTAAGGCAACTGTTTTTACACTATCTATTCAACCTTTTATTCAAGCTTCAATTATAGTTCAACTATTATCATATGCAATTCCACCTCTTGAAAGGCTTTCTAAAGAAGGTGAAGAGGGAAGAAAAAAAATGGACAAAATATCTGCTTTTGTCTCGTTAGGATTAGCAGTCTTTATGGGATTTGCTTATTATCTTACAATGAAAAAAGCAGGTGCAGTAAAATATACAGAGGGTTTTGATGGAATATTAGTAGCAACAGTAATGGTTGCAGTTTTTGTAACAGGCTCTTGTTTAGTAGTATGGCTTGGAAATAGATTAAATGAAAAAGGAATTGGAAATGGTATTTCAATAATTCTTTTTGCAGGAATACTTTCAGGTGGTCCTTCATCTATCTTTAGTATGGTAAAAATGGCAATAGATTCTCCAAATCCATATGCATTTGTGGTTCCAGGATTATTGTTAGTATTTATCGCTATGATTGCATTTATAATCTTTATGAATAATGCTGAGAGAAGAATTCCTATTCAATACGCTAAGCGTGTTGTTGGTAGAAAACAATATGGTGGACAAAGTACACATATTCCAATTAAAGTATCTATGAGTGGTGTTATGCCTATCATTTTTGCAAGTGCATTTATGTCTTTGCCAATGACCATTTCTTTCTTTTTCCCAGTTTCAAAAAATCCTATTACTGGTTGGGAAATTTTCTATGCAAAGTTTATTCAATTATTTTCACCTTCTAGTTGGTTATATGCGATTTTATACTTTTTATTAATTATAGGATTTAATTATTTTTATGTTTCTATGCAGTATAATCCAGTAGAAATTGCAAACAATTTAAGACAAAGTAATGGAGGAATTCCTGGTATTAGACCTGGAAAACCAACATCAGATTATATTCAAAGAATATTATCAAAGATAACTCTTGTAGGTGCTATTTTCTTAGGACTTATAGCAATATTCCCAATATTCTTCTCATGGTTATTGCCAGAGATGCAAGGTATTGCAATGGGTGGTACATCAATACTAATCGTTGTAAGCGTTGCTTTAGAAACAGTTCGTACTTTAGAATCTCAAATTATGATGCGTCATCATAAAGGATTTTTAGAATAATGGGAGGTTAATTTAATGAATTTAATTTTATTAGGTGCACCAGGTGCAGGAAAAGGTACTCAAGCAGAAGTTATTTCCGATGCGTTAAATATCCCTCAAATATCAACAGGCAACATACTTAGAGAAGCTGTTAAAAATGGTACTGATTATGGTATTAAAGCTAAAGAGGCAATGGAAAATGGAGCACTAGTTTCAGATGAAATTGTGATTGGAATTTTAAAGGATAGAATATCTGAAGATGATTGCAAAAGTGGTTTTATTTTAGACGGTTTTCCAAGAACTGTTCCTCAAGCTGAAGCTCTTGACAATATGGGTGTTAAAATTGATAAAGTAGTAGAGGTTTTCGTGCCTGATGAAGTAATTAAGCAAAGAGTTTCAGGAAGAAGAGTGTGTGAAGCATGTGGAGCTACATATCACATAGAATTTAAGCCTTCAAAAGTTGATGGCGTTTGTAGCAAGTGTGGTGGCAAAACAATAATTCGTAAAGACGATCAACCTGAAACAGTAATTGAAAGACTATCAGTTTATCATAAACAAACTGAACCACTTAAAGATTACTATAAAAAACAAAACAAACTTGAAACAGTTGTTGGACAGGATAAAGTAGAAGACACATCAAAGCTTACTTTAAAGGCTTTGGGAGTTAACTAACTATGATAAAAATTAAGTCTGGCAGCGATATCGAAAAAATGCGTATTGCCGGTAAAATTGCCGGTAGTGCGTTGAAAATAGCAGGAGAAGCAATAAAACCAGGAATGTCAACTTTACAAATAGATAAAATTATTTATGATTATATCTGTAGTAATGGTGCAACTCCATCATTTTTAAATTATGGAGGTTTCCCAGCAAGTGCATGTATTTCAATAAATGATGAAGTAATTCATGGTATTCCGAATTCTTCAAAAATTATTCAAGAAGGAGATATTGTAAGTATTGACGTTGGAGCCTATAAAGACGGTTTTCACGGTGATACTTGTAAAACTTTTTCTGTAGGAGAAATATCAGATGAAGCTAAAAAACTTTTAGAAGTTACTGAAAAAAGTCTTTATGAGGCCATAAAGGTAGCAAATGTAGGAGTTAGATTAGGCGATGTATCACATGCAGTTGAAAAATATTGTACTTCTCGAGGATATTCAATAGTAAAACAATACTGTGGACATGGTATTGGTAAGGAACTTCATGAAGATCCTGAAGTACCAAACTACGGTAGAGCAGGTCATGGACCTAGACTTGTAGCCGGAATGACTATAGCTATAGAGCCTATGATTAATGTAAAAGGTGAACAAGTAAAAGTATTAAATGATGGATGGACAGTTCTAACTGAAAGCGGTTCACTTTCAGCTCATTTTGAACATACCGTAGCGATAACTTCAAATGGTGCAGTTATATTAACTAATCCTTGATGGAGGTATTGTGATGGAAGTTAAAATAGGCATGGTAGTTAAAGCAATTGCAGGACGTGATAAAGATAGGTTTTTTGTAATAAAGGAAGTTAAGGACAATTTTGTTTTGATTGTTGATGGTAAATCAAGAAAACTCGAATTTCCAAAAAAGAAAAAAATCAAGCATTTGAGATTAACTAAATCAATAATCGATATAGAAGAGATTACAAATAAAAAATTAAAAAAAACTTTAAGTGAGTTCTGTGATTAAGCTCACCATAATGAAAGTGGAGGTATTTTATTTATGTCTAAAGAAGATGTAATTGAATTGGAAGGAACAGTAATAGAGGCACTTCCAAACGCAATGTTTCAAGTTGAATTGCCTAATTCACATAGAATATTGGCACATGTATCTGGAAAATTAAGAATGAATTATATTCGTATCGTACCTGGTGATAAAGTTACTATAGAGATGTCACCATATGATTTGACAAAAGGCAGAATTACTTGGCGTTCAAAATAAGTTAAGTAAAGATGTTTTCTAACTATCTTAAGGAGGTATTTTCAATGAAAGTTAGACCTTCAGTGAAACCTATGTGTGAAAAATGCAAAGTTATTAAACGCAAAGGTAGAATAATGGTTATTTGCGAAAATCCAAAGCATAAACAAAGACAGGGCTAGAGATAGCTAACGGAGGTGTAATAAATTAATGGCAAGAATTGCTAGTATAGACTTACCAAAAAATAAAAGAATCGAAATCGGTTTAACATATATTTATGGTATAGGTCAACCAACAGCTACAAAAATTTTAGCTGATACTGGAGTAAATCCAGATACAAGGGTAAAAGATTTAACAGAGGATGAAGTTAATTTACTTCGTGAATACATCGATAAAAACTGTGCTGTTGAAGGTGATCTTCGTAGAGAAGTAGCATTGAATATTAAAAGACTTATTGAAATTGGTTGTTACCGTGGTGTTCGTCATCGTAAAGGTTTGCCAGTTAGAGGTCAACGTACAAAAACAAATGCTAGAACTCGTAAGGGTCCAATCAAAACAGTTGCAAATAAGAAGAAGTAAGGAGGGAAATGAACGATGGCACAACCAAAAAAGAAAATTACTACTATCAAGAGA
>JAEXNS010000213.1 GCA_023439605.1 Bacillota bacterium
CATTAGTATAACATTCAACTCAGATAGATAGTTTTCGTTTCCATATTGGTTAACCCCATAAATATAAGGACTTATTTCCTTTTGCTCTCCACCAACATTTATTGATATATTCATATCATAAATATTGTCTGCGGAATTTGCCAATGTATATGGTAAACTTGATGTCATAACTATGACAGCCATAACAGAGGCGAAAAGTTTGCTTTTTTTCATGCTTAATATACCCCTTTCGTATTTGTGTGATTGATTCGCATCACATCGTTAATTTTAGTTTATCATAAAAACCTTGAAAAGTCCTTAATGGATTTTATAATTTTACAATGATAAAAAAATTCCCATCTTTATACGAAGCACTAATCTCACCTTTATGAATTATGGCAATCTCTTTTGCAATGGAAAGTCCCAAACCATAGCCTGATGTTTTATCTGAATGGGATGTATCTCCACGATAGAATCGTTCAAACAGGTGTTTACAGCTATCAGATTTAAAATTCTTACATGGATTTGTACAATTTAGAATAACAACACCATTTTCCTTAAAAAGAGACAACTTTATATGTGCATTTTCATCAGAATATTTTATAGCATTTTCAAGAAGAATTCCAACGAGCTCCTCTATTTTTTCAGAAATACCTGTGTATCTGATGTTTTCTTGTATATTAGTCTCAATATATTTCTGATTTTCATAAGCTAGACTTTCAAAGTACAAAGCTGTATTACAAACTATGTGACTTAAATCAAACTCTCCAAATATATTTACTGTTTCTTTCTGATTTGAAAGTCTTGAAAGGCTTAACATTTCATTTACAAGGGTACTCATTTTCTGCAGCTGTGCTTGAATAGTAGAGGTAAGACTGTCAGCACCATTTTTCTTTTCCATAAGTTCTATTGCTGCTTTTATAACGGTAAGTGGAGTTTTTAGTTCATGACTTGCGTTGGAAATAAACCGTTTCTGTTTTTCGTTACTTTCAAGTATAGGCTTTATCGCTTTACCCGACAGAATATAAAGCATTATCAGCAATATAAAATAAATCACAAGTCCGGAAAGTACAGAGACCCAAATAATCCGAATCTGATTTTTATTTGTATGAATATTGCTTATAAAAATATTTAAGTTATATTCCCCGACTTTTGACATTTCATGTTTATATTGCACTCCGTTTATTTCAACATTTTCTTTTTTCCCACTGATGGAATTTATTTCATCATACGAAATAGATTTTGGCAAATTTCCGCTGTTAATCTCAATAATATTTCCAACCTTATCCGAAACAAAATAAAAACAGCTAAAATTATTGAATACCTGAGGAACATCTTTTGGGTAGAGATCATTAAAATTTCGTGTGAGCATCTGATAATTGCACGATTCTAGAGGCGTGACATTTCCTTTATATTTGATATAAATACTTTCAATTTGCAGCTCTACAAGCTGTTCCTTATTACCTTTCTCTGAACCTGATTGAGTCCACCAAGTTTGTGTCAACAAAAATTTATCACCTATAACGTCTGCTATACTTGCTTCAATATATTCACCCCTATATTTTAAATCATAATCTTTTGTAAAATCAATTATAATATCCGTATCACCCTGATTAAATTTATATTCTTTCTGAATTAAATAGTACCCAGCTTCTTTATATGGCATTTCAAAAAAAATACCTCCACCTGCACAATACCAGTCAGCTTCTGGATCTTCACAGGTAATTCTACCATGAAGAATAATATTATCTATAAGGCGAGGATCTCGCATAATAATTCTGTCTCCGCCTTCATTTGTTTTAAGGTCCTGAATTTTAATTATCTCAGTATCAACATCTGCAAGTCCATTTATTGCCGCTAATCGTGCCGTATCAGTGGCCGTGTTCATTTCCTGTCTGTTAAGAAATATCAGCATAAAATTCAAAATAAGAATCATAACTGAAATAAGTAATAATGAAATCAAAGATGAAAAAAGACAGAATTTTTTCCTAAGTTGCTTAATTTCTTTTTCCATTTAACACCTCCTCAATCAGGTAGCCCTTTCCCCATACAGTTTTTATGTTTGAAACAGAACCAATAGCTTTTAGCTTTTTTCTCAGAAATGAAATATAAACCTCAATGGAATTATATTCAACATTGGTATCGTATCCCCATATCTTAACTACAAGGGATTCTTTCGAGATGGGTTTTCCTGCCTTTTGAATAAGTAGCTCTAAAATATCATATTCTTTTTTTGAAAGCCTTATCTTTTCTTTATTTCAACTTAATTCATCGGTATTTTTGTCAAGTGAAATATCCGCAAAAGAAAGACCATTTTCCACAATCAGTTTTTCTTTCCTTCTCGTCAATGCCCTTATTCTTGCAAGCAGTTCCTTTGTGGCAAATGGCTTTGTAAGATAATCATCTGCACCATTGTCAAGCCCCTGAACTCTATCGTCTATTCCAGCTTTTGCAGTAAGCATTAAAACTGGTACTTCAATTTTATTACGACGAACTTCAGCAAGTACATGTATTCCGTCCATTTCAGGAAGCATAACATCAAGGATAATTAAATCATAAATTCCTGATAAAGCATTGTCAAGACCGCAAATACCATCAAAGACAGTATCAGCATAATAACCTTCTATTTCAAAAGTTTCTTTTAATATCATTGCTAAATCCTTTTCATCTTCTATAATAAGTATTCTCATAAATAACCTCTACTTCATTTAAGAGCTCGAACAGGCTCTAAGGGTTGTGTTTATATTACATATGTCTTAAAAAAGAGTTACTGATACCATTATAACATTTTTTATTTTTTTGTATATAAGTTTTTAGATATTTTCTATAACAATATTGTAAACTTTACACTAGTGGCTGAATGATACTATTTAGACTCTAAAATACTTTATTTCTTATGGAGCTTAGTATTGCAAGGGTTTCGACTCTGCGGAGTCGACCGGGCTTTCCGGTCGCCCTGGACCTTCGGTAAAATATCCCTGTATTATACATATAGCTGAATAGTAACATTCAATCAAGTATTTTAGAATATTAGTAGTATAAACTACGTTGATTTGAAAAGAACATTCACTATATTTATAAAATATGATAACTTTTATTCATTGACTTTTTTTAAAAATTTAATTATAATTATTAAAAAGAATATTTATGCTAAAAGGAATGATGAAATGGAAGACAAAGAAATTCTTAAGTCTATTTTAAGCCAATTAAATAAAATAGATGGAACCGTTCAAGAAATTGGTACTAAAGTTAAAGAAATTGATACTAGAGTTCAAAAAATCGAAGACAAAGTTCAAGAAATCGACACTAAGGTTAATGAAATTGATATTAGAGTCCAAAAAATCGAGGACAAAGTTCAAGAAATCGACACTAAGGTTAATGAAATTGATATCAGAGTCCAAAAAATCGAGGACAAAGTTCAAGAAATCGACACTAAGGTTAATGAAATTGATACCAGAGTTCAAAATATTGAGGACAAAGTTCAAGAAATTGATACTAGAGTTCAAAATATTGAAGATACGGTTGAAGAAATCAAAGAAGATACAGAAATCACACGTTCAGCAGTAAATTCACTAATAGAATGGGCAGAAGTAGTTGGAGTAATTAATGGAGTAAAATACCCTGTCAACAAATAAATATATCCTCTCTAATTTTTAATTTAATTAGAGAGGATATATTTATTTGTATATTTTATAAATTTTCTATAACGAAGCCACCCATTCCTAAAGCTGTCTTTCCACCTACACCGCTATACATGGCATATGTAAATACTTTATATAGTATATCAAATTTTTCTTTATTTTTTGGTATTTCCAAGTGTATTTCCCCTATCATAGACGGAATAATATTTCCTGTAAGGTTATAGTTAATACTTTGAAATGCATAGCCAATTATATTAACCTCTGAATATATTTTTTTAAACTTATTTAAATAAAACATTAACTTAATGTACATTATTTAGCTTTTAATATAAACCAAATCAAAATATTCTTGTCCTGTTAAGTTTATAATATCTGATAAATTAAAGAATTCATTTTCCCAAGCTCTGAAATAACTTGCTTTTTTACTGAATATTCTCGTTGGACTTTTAGTATTATCATAAACATGGCATATATCACTTACCTTTATTAATTCGGGAAGTATCTTTAATGAACGTTCATAACGAGAAATTATTTTATCTTTTGGAACGTCATGACCACCAGATAAAGTTCTAATCTTCACTCTACCAACATTAACTTGAGGTGATTTAGTTAAAACAAAGAAGCTTTTTATAAAATAACCATTTTCTTTTGCTTTTTTCAATAAATTCAAATTTCTTTCTGTAGAAAGTACTGTTTCAAATGTAAAATCTTTATGTTCCAAAATACAGTTATTACGCATTTTTTCTGCTTCTTGTGCTGCTTCTAAATATGTACATTTAATTGTACGTTTTATATCATCAGCATTTATATAAACACCAACTGTATCAATCATATTTGATATTGTACTTTTACCTGAACCATTTGGTCCAGCAAAAACAAGAATTATAGTTTTTCTTTCTTACATATATTTCTCCATTAATCAATTGTTGGATATTCTCTTCTGCCATCTGGATACAGAATATATGATAAACCTTTTTCATCATCATATTCTGAGGTAGGATGCTTTTTAATTCTATAGATTTCTTTTTCTATTCTTACAGCTTCCTTAAAGCGAAAATCAAGCTCATCTTCAGTAATTCCAAATTCATTATCAAATTCTAATTTTTTTTCATCTATCATAAAAATCCCTCCACCTAATCAAAAAATAAAACTGTTCTTTATAATATAATTATAACACACATTTATAATTTACAAAACATTAAAATTTATCAAATATTACATAAAACGTGTTAATTTTTTAATCATATTTATATATGACTTTATAAATTTTCTATAACGAAGCCACCCATTCCTAAAGCTGTCTTTCCTCCCACACCGCTATACATCGCATATGTAAATACTTTATAAAGTATATCAAATTTTTCTTTATTTTTTGGTATTTCCAAGTGTATTTCCCCTATCATAGACGGAATAATATTTCCTGTAAGGTTATAGTTAATACTTTGAAATGCATAACCAATTATATTTACTTCTGAATATATTTTTTTAAATTTTTCAAAATCAATATTTAAACTTTCAAACTTATTTATTTTACATACAACTGAATAAAAGTACGCTGGTATGTCTGGCATAAAGCAGTTCTTACCACTTGATTTATACGAAGCTGGTGTAATGAAGGAAAGTTTAAACTTATTGTTTTGGTTATTTCCAGCTATTTCAGAAAAAGAAACAGGCTTATATTCTCTATATTTTTCAACTGAAAACTTATTTTTTACACCTTTTATATCTATTTTTGAAGTTTTTTTCATAGTTTCTATAAGTTCACTAGCTGTTTCTGTCAAGGTTGAAATATGAATACTTATTAATTTTCCGTTTGACAAGGTACAAATAGAATATGGTCTTAAGTCCTGTTTATGAAGTTCATCGGCGTATTGAGGTGAAATATTTTTCATAAGAAAACCATGAACTTTTACTGGAAACTCTGATAATGTTTCTGATAAATCTTGATATGGTATTAAAATATCTATTTTTTTTAACATAATGATTTGCTCCTTTTTAATTTTCATAATTACAAATTGATTTTTTAATTTTTTCAATTACAATTTCTCTTATTTCAATTGGTTCAATAACTATGGCGTATTTTCCTAATTCTAAAATACTTTCAATAACATCATTTTTTTCATATTCATTTATTTTTATGTTTAAGTATGTTTTATCTGATTTTATCTCTATTTTTACTTCATGTGATGCAAACTTTCTTATACATCTTTCTCTAACATTTTTTTCATCTATAATAAGTAACTTCAAATTTATATAATTTAATTTTTTAAACCTTTCTCTTGCCTTTTTATAATCATTATCAAAATAACTTTCTTTAGTTTTTTCTACCAAAACCCTTTGTGCGTTAAATTTCATTATTTTTTTAGATTTAAAATTGTATACAAAAAAATTAAATGTAGAATTTAAAACAGATATCTCCAGTCTGTAAGGTATAGCTATTATTTCCTTGTTTGAAAATATAATTTTTATTTTACATCCCTCAATATTTGCATTTAAAAAATTCAAAATATTTTCATTTAACAAATATAAATTTTTATTTAAATTTTTCTGATATGTTTCAACTTCTTCAAAAGACACATCCTCTTCAATATCAACAAGCTTTTCCTTTAAATAAATTATATCTTCTTTTTTCAAAAAAACCTCTGCACATGAATGTGACAAAAGCCTTTTTAAGCCTCTTTTCTCAAACAAAGAAATATTTTTATTGGGTTGTTTTTTATATTTTGTTTCATAAAATTCTTCACCATAACAAACTAAATATTCAAATAAATAATCCTTATATTGTTCTATTATTCTATCTTCATTCGACTTTGTTGTAAAAGATATTACTTTTTTTATATCTTCATCTGAAAAGAAGTTTTTTTCATCAATGCTAGAAAATAGTAAATCTGTAAAATAAAAAAATATATTATACACATCAAAAAAATGCTCCATATTTCTCTAACATCTCCTTATATTCAGATAATAAACTATTTTTTAATTCTATATTATCTGATTTTTTTATTTTAACATGTTCACCCATACTTCTTAAAAATGGTTTTAGTTCTATATAATCATATATTTTTATAGTAGATTCATAAGTATTGTTTTTTACCTTTATCAAATTGTCTCCAAACATTGATTGATAAATTTTACTTAACAAGTGTTCATCTTCTTTTTCTATATTAAATTGAACTGTTATACTTATTTTGTTATTAAACTTTGATGAAAACCTAAACTTTTTTAGTTTATACTTGTAATCATTATAAGTATAAACATCTTCCTCTTTTATTTTTTCCACTTTCTTAATATTTTCTATTTTGAAAATGCATATATGATTTTTATTTTTTAATAAAGCAACCAAATACAATCTATGTGTTTTTATATCTATCCTTATTTGGAGTGGTTTTAATATATGCTCTTTTGTTGTTTTATCGTAATTTTTCTTCAAAAAAATTTTTATATTTTCCTTGTTTTTTATTGAGCCTATAATCATATACATTATTTCTTCATATAATATTGAAGTATAAAATTCACCTGTAAAAATTATAGGTATACGAATATTTTTAGAAAACTTTTGATAATGATATATTTGTAAAGTATTTTGCAAATATACAAAAGGTAATGCTGGATATAAGTTATAACATGCATATCTTATCAAATACCTTAGTCTTCTAATCTGCTCTTCACTCATATCATCAAGTAAATTTTCCGTTTTATATATCTTATTATTTTCTATATAAATATATCCACAAAAAACCATTTTATTTAAATATGTATTATATGTTTTTTCATCCATTTTAAAATTTGGCTCAAAGAAATTTTCAAAATAATACTCTTTATCAACTCGACTATTTATTTCCATATAGTTATTAAATTCATAAAAGAAATTAAAAAAATCTATTTTTATTTTTTTAGTGCTTATATTATAGAAAAGAAAATTTTTATTTTTATAATCCTCTATATTTGGACTGGTTTTTTCATCTATAAACGTTTTTATACGCTTCAACTGATAATCATAACTTCTTTTGCTTATTTTTCTTTTATCGCATATTTCATCTTTTTTTAATAAATATAAAAACAAATCATCTGCTATTTCTAAACCATCCCTTATATTTGAAATCATTAATCTATCTTTATTCAAAGTTATACACTCCTTTTCATAAAATCAAAAAAATCATCACATTCAACAAAAGAATGTGATGATTTTTTTATTTTCAAATAACCTTTCGGTTTTAAGGTACCTTACAGAGATGCTTGCGAAAAAGCAATTGAAACTTTTAAAGAGTGTCGATAACCTTTCGGTTTTAAGGTACCTTACAGACTACGCATTCAGTAACCTTATGGACGAAACTGAGCCATTTGTGTCGATAACCTTTCGGTTTTAAGGTACCTTACAGACTATAAATTAGGCAACTATTATGGGGATAGTATTTTGTGTGTCGATAACCTTTCGGTTTTAAGGTACCTTACAGTAATAAAAATATCAAAATTATGGTATAAAATAAAATTAGTGTCGATAACCTTTCGGTTTTAAGGTACCTTACAGAGATGCAAGTGGGGATGCAGGAGCAGCGGAAAATGTATCGTGTCGATAACCTTTCGGTTTTAAGGTACCTTACAGATTCCTAAACGTAATAAGAGACAAAACTTTTGAATACCGTGTCGATAACCTTTCGGTTTTAAGGTACCTTACAGAATCTTCATGGATGGGATTTGTGTTATAGAATACCACGTGTCGATAACCTTTCGGTTTTAAGGTACCTTACAGATAAATTATATGATGAATATACTCGTTGGAGTATAGGTGTGGCGATAACCTTTCGGTTTTAAGGTACCTTACAGATGAAGAAACTGAGGTCCGTTGACATACCGGATACAGTGTCGATAACCTTTCGGTTTTAAGGTACCTTACAGGTATTATTATGCATGGTATTATGACCATAGTTATAAAGTGTCGATAACCTTTCGGTTTTAAGGTACCTTACAGGGCACCCCCTGCAAACAACGTGTTTATATGGGCAAAACATATAGTTTGCGGGTGAAACTCATTTTTCACTAAAAAATAAGCC